>JABSRK010000305.1 GCA_013213915.1 Planctomycetota bacterium | reverse complement strand
CCGAACCCGACCACGAGCACCGTCTTCGGCTCCTCGTGGAGCAGCAGCGGCAGGTGCGACAGCATCCTATGCACCTGCATGTCCATGTAGTTATCGATGGCCGTGGTCACCCCATTGATGGTGAGGAGGCGAACCTGGTTCTTCTCCTTCTCGGCAACGGCCAGTGTCGCGTCGGGTCCCTCGCTGTAGTGGAGGATGCGGAACTCACCGATGTTCTCGCGTACCGCCCACGGGCCGCGCGTGACGAGGTCGGGCGCATCCCACGTGACGCTGAAGAGCACGCACGCGGCCGGGATCAGGGCGCTCCCTCCGATCGCGAATGGTCGGACCGAAACCCGGACAGCATGCCAGAGCACAACCACGCCGAGGACGCCATATACCGCCGCGACCAACAGGATGCTCTTCTGGATGCCGACGACGGGGACCAGGAGGAACCCTGCCGCCAGTGAGCCGACGATCGCGCCAACCGTGTTCAGCGCGTACAGCGTGCCCGTCCCCTCCCCAACCTTCTTGCGCGCCCGCACGTAGATGTGGCTGACGAGCGGAAATGCCGCGCCCATGAGGACCGTCGGCACGAACATCACAAAGAAGCACTGCCCGAGCTTGTGCATGATGTGGGATGTCAGTCCCGTCCCGAATGTACCCGTGTCGGTCCCCGCCTCGAACGTGCCCGACAGCGCGCCCAGGAGCGGCACCGTGGCCGCGGCGGACACGCCGATCAACACCTCGAGCACGCCCAAAGCGACGAACGGGCTCTTGACCCGGGGCAACAACCGGACCATGACGAAGCTCCCGAGCGCGATCCCGGTCAAGAACGCGCTCAACATCGCCGTGAACGCCCAGGTGTCGATGTGGACCCAGAACATGAGACTGCGTGTCCACAGCACCTCGAGCGAGAGCGCAGCGAAGCCGGAGATGGCGAACACGATCAGCGCAAGACGCGTCTGGGTCGGGCTGAACGCCTGCCCGGCGGAACCTGCGTCGGCGGCCTCCCCTTCCTCTCCCTCCGCAGGCACATCGCCACGTCCCTTCGCCAACGCCAGGACACCTACCCCGAGATTGACCACGGCCGCCAGAATCAGCGTCGCAGACAAACCGAACTGCTCGATCAGAAAAAACCCCGTGACCAGACATCCGGCCACGGCGCCAAAGGTGTTGATCGCGTAGAGCGAGCCGATCGTCGCACCTGAACGCTTCAGCGACCGGACGAGATACAAGGACAGGGCCGGCAACGTCCCGCCCATGCACGTCGTCGGGACCAGAAGGACGAGGAAAACCAGCACGATCCGCAGGGACAGTTGCCCGACAAACGAATCCTCCACGTACGGCCAGGCCGCCCGGTAGATGTCATCACACAACCGGAGAAGGGCCGGGAGCGCCAACGCCCATAGCCCGATCACGATCTCGAGCCACCCGTAGAGACGTAGACCGTTGATGTTCTTGCGATCGGCAACCCGTCCGAAGAGCCAGCTCCCCAGCGCAAGCCCGCCCATGAACACGGCGAGCACGGTCGCGATCGCGTACGTCGTGGTCCCCAGCACCAACGCGAACCGACGCGCCCACACGACCTGGTAGACGAGGCCGCTGAAGCCGGAGAAGAGGAAGAGGACGAGAGCGAGAGAACGTCGACGCGAAGGAAGCTCTGGCATGCTTTCTCAGGCTACACCCAGTCACGCGGAGGCAGGAAGTCCTCATCGAGCGCGGCCTCGGCCGAACCTGCTTCCGGGCGCCAATCGTAGCGCCAGACAACCTTGGGAGGCAGCGACGCCAGGATCGACTCGATGCGACCACCACCCTCCAACCCGTACCGTGTGCCACGATCCCAAACGAGATTGAACTCGGCGTAACGCCCTCTTCGGTAGAGCTGGAAGTTGCGTTCTCTCTCGCCGTATTCCATCCCGCACCGTCGTCGCACGATCGGTACGTAGGCATCGAGGAACGCGTCGCCAACGCTGCGAGTCAACGCGAACGACGCATCGAATCCGCCTTCGTTCCAATCGTCGAAGAACACGCCACCGATGCCACGGGGCTCCTTCCTGTGGGCAAGAAAGAAGTACTCGTCGCACGCTGCCTTGCAGCGCCCATAAACCCCGTCCCCGTGGCCATCGCACGCGTCTCTCGCGGTCGCGTGCCAGTGAATGCAATCCTCCACGAAGCCGTAATACGGAGTGAGGTCGAACCCACCGCCGAACCACCAGATCGGGTCGCCGCCCTGAGGGCTCGCTACGAAGAACCGCAAATTCATGTGGGTCGTCGGTGCGTACGGGTTTCGTGGATGCACGATCAGAGACACCGACGCCGCCTCGAGACCCGCACAGATTCGCCCCTGGAGACCGGTGAGATGGGCCCTTACAGCATCCACGTCAGGCGGTGTCATGCCGTCAGGTTGGCGCACGGCGCACCCCGACTCAAGTAACATCGAGCCCATGTTGAGCCCCTCGGATCAGGACCGGCTCGCCGATGCCTGCCGTTTCGCCTTCGCGCACCACGCCGCCCAGGTCCGCAAAGGAACGCATATCCCCTACGTCAGCCATCTCATGCAAGTATCGGGGCTCGTGCTTGAGCATGGAGGCGACATTGACCAGGCCGCGGCAGCCATCCTCCACGACACCCTCGAGGACTGTCCCGAAGTGACCGTGTCCGAACTGGAAAGGCGGTTCGGTCCCCGAGTAACGCGCATGGTGATCGACTGCTCTGACACCATCGCATCCGAGAACGGCGCGGCGGGCAGTTCGAGGCCAACCTGGCAGGAGCGCAAGGATGCGTATCTCGTGCACCTTGGGACAGCCGACCAGGAGAGCGTCCTGGTGGCCTTCTGCGACAAGGTCCACAACCTGGGCACCATCACCGACGATCTCTTAGAAGACGGCCCCGCCTCACTCGATCGTTTCACGGCGAGCCCTGAGCGCCAGGTCTGGTACTTCAGGCGGGTCCTCGAAATGGCAGGGCCCCGGGTCCCCACCAAGCTCCGACGCCGCCTCGACACGCTGCTCTCGACTTTCCGTGCGGCGGTTTCGGAACCCTGAACCCCGCGCGCGGCCAACGGCCCTATTTGAGCTCCGGCTTCAGGATCACCCCCTCGCCGCGTTGGCCATCCATCTTGACGACAACCGGGTCGGCGAGGCGAACATGGCGAACCATGGGAGATTCATAGACAGGAGTCTGGAGGCGAAGCCACTCCCAATCGACCAGTCCCTCCCCGGCCTCCGGATTAACGGTGAAGTAGCCGACGTCACACGACGCGAGGTTCTGAAAGAAATGGGTGCCCTGAGAGGGGCTGACAGCGAGATCCTCGAAGCCCGCCTCGACGATGACGCGAGCGCCGGCGATCTGGTTCCAGGTCACGGGGATGCCGAGGAAGGGATCCGCCGATCCCCAACGCCCAACGCCAATGAGCACGTACTGCGTGCCCGCCTGGAGCATGGCCGCATTGATGCGCGCGATTTCGCCCGCGACCGCGTGACTGCGGCTGCGATCGTATGTCTTCCGATCGACGATGACGATGTCCCTGAGTTCACCAACGCGACCGTTCCCCAGCACGCAGAGGCTCCGGCAGACGCAATCCGCGTCATCCACCTCGCCGATCTCCAGCGCCTCGAGTTCGCCCGATAGGACGAGCGGACGCAGCTGCAAGAACCCGAACTCCGGGTGTGCATCTGGCGTGGTGGGGATATTGACCGCGAACTCGATCTCGACAGGCCCACTGCAAGCGTCAGAGCCGATACGCAGAAGGACGTCGAGCATCTCGGCCAACGGAAACACATCGTGTTTGAGGACCCCCGCGAACGTCACGAGTCGAACACCTGTTCGTGCGACGCCGTCGTAAACCACCTTGTTGTCGGCGTCGTACGTCGATCCAACGGGTGGGAGCATCCCATCACTCTCAGCCGCATCGAGTTCGAAAGACCTCAAATCGGCCTCTCGAAACGACCTCGCGTCCTCCCCATGTGCAGCGAGGTCTAGGGCGAAAAACTGCCGCTGTGTCGTTTCGAGCGCCGACTCCACGTCCGAGAGATCAACGACAGCCCGCGGATGCCGCGGGCTGAAGCGGACACAACTCCCCCCCTCGACAACGGTCTTGCCCATTCCCAGCGCGACAGCGGCGATGCCGTCTTCGGGCTTCTGAGGCGGAGCCGGATAGAAGTTGTGCGACCGGGCGACCCCTGCGAACGAGGGATAGTATCGATCCCCGTGCCTAGTTCCGACGATCCGCTGCACGATCACCGCCATGCGCTCCTCCTCCAAGTGGTAGGGCGTCATGGGGAGGAACTCCTTCGCCTTCTGAGAAAACGTGGATGCCCACACGCGCTTCACCCCAGAGACAAGG
>JABSRK010000304.1 GCA_013213915.1 Planctomycetota bacterium | reverse complement strand
TGTTCACGGCTCAACCTCCCGACATGGGGGCCATGACGACCAGGAGCGCCCCATCCGTTATTTGGGTTGCGGCCGCGTCCGTGACCTGCACCTCGTCCAGCGCAACGAGGATCGTGGGAGCGACGGACTCTCCGGACATCAGCAGACGCCGGAGCCCCTCGCCGCGCGCGCTGGCGACGGACGATAGAACGGACGCCACGGTCGTTCCCGCATCGACCTCGAGGGTCTCCTCGGCAACGCCGGCGAGGTCACGAAGCTGGCCGAACCAGGTCAGGTGGACGTTCATCTAAGGCAATGACCTGCCCGCCTTCGACCTTCAGGATCCGGTCCCCGAGGGTCTCGGCGTCACGCAGGTTGTGTGTAACAAACAGGACAGTGCAACCGGTGGCTTGCCGAACCTGCCCCATCAGGCCATGCATCTCTTCGCGTGTCTCGTCGTCGAGCGCACTGAAGGGCTCGTCGAGGCAGAGAACCCCCGGATGGTACGCAAGGGCGCGGCCAAGCGCCACACGCTGGATCTCTCCCCCCGACAGGTCGTCGGGCCCGCGATCAAGCAGGTCCACGATGCCCAGCAGGTCCGCTAGCTCCGAGGTCCGAGCCGCGATGCTGGCGACCTGCTCCTTGCGGATCCGCAACGCGAACCCAAGGTTCTCGCGCACGGTCATGGTGGGGAACAAGGCGCCGTCCTGGGGAACATAGCCGATGCCCCGCTCCGCGGGCTTCATCCTGGTCACGTCCTGGTCGTCGACGAAGACACGACCGCGAGCCAACGGACGGAGTCCGCAAATCGCCTCCAGCAGAGTCGTCTTGCCGGAACCGGAGCGGCCCATCAGCACGTAGCACGCCCCTTCCGGCACGTCGAACGTGACGTCATCGAGGCGGAAGTTGCCCTGGACGATGGCGACCTGATCCACCTGAATCACGCCAGTGACCTCCGAGAGCCGAACCTGCGAGCGAGAACCAGCACGATCACGGCCACCGTCACCATGATCAACGAGACCGCCGTCGCCCCCTCCAGGTTCCCGACGCTGAGCTCCAGGAACACGGTTGTGGGCATGACCTCGGTGCGCATCCGTAACGAACCAGCGAACACGAGGATGGGCCCGAACTCCCCGAGTGAGCGAGCCCAGGCGATGGTCGCCGCCGTCACCATCCCGGGACGCGCCTCGGGCAGAACGACCGAGGAGAACGCCTGAGCGCGGGTACAGCCGAGGGTCAGCGCCACCTGCTCGCGCCGCGGATCGATCCGATCGAAACTGGCGACCATCGTGCGCACGGCGAACGCACATGCGACCGCGAACTGGGCGATGATCACCGCCGGCAGCATGAAGGGAATGCGGGTTCCCAGGCCATCCTGGAGGAACTTCCCGACCGGCAACTGGAACAGGATCAGCAGGCTGATCCCGATCACCAGCGGCGGCAGGACGATGGGGATGTCGAGCAACGCGTTGACCAGGGCCTTGCCGCGAAATTCATAGCGGGACATGAGATACCCGATGGGCACGGCGACCCACAGGGACAACACCGTCGTCATGGTGCACGAGATGAGGCTGAGCCAGATCGCGTAACGGATCTCCCGCTGCGCCAGCGCGTCGGTGATGTCCGTCCAGGAAGCGACCGTGGCGTCGGCGATCAACATGGCCGCGACCAGTCCGACATACACGGCCCCCAGCCCGATCATGGCCGTGAAGAACGGGATGTCCGAACCGACGTTTCGAACCCGCTTTTTTTCGCTCATCGGCCGATCCAGCGGAACCCCACCGACTCGAAGACCCCGCGAGTCGACTTGTTGCGCACCCGATCGAAGAAGCGTCCGAGCAACCAGGGGTGATCGGTCTCCCGCGCGACCGCGTAACTCTGGGACGCGGTCGCGCCCTCGACCTTCACCTCCACTACGTCGAGGCGATCCCGATTTTCCTCGTGCGCGAGGGCGTTGCTCCTGTAGACGACGGCCGCGTCAAGGGAACCGAGGAGCATCTGGTTGACGAGCATGTCCCCTGTCGGCGAGCGAAGCTCTACCCCCGCATTCACCGCGGCCGCCAGACCGGCGCGTTTCAGCATGCGCTCGGTCAGCGCACCAAGCGCGCTCTTGGTGGCATCGGCGAGGCCGACGCGCAACCCATCCTCCCTGAGATCGATCAACCCGCGGATGCCCCGCGGATTCCCCTGCTGGACCAGGATGACCATGTCGTTCTCGCTGAGATCGCGCGGCTCCTGGAATCCTCCCCGCACCTGTTCCATGAAAGACCGGTCGCACGAGAGGTACGCATCGGGCCAGCTACCCGCCTTCATCTGGGACACGAGGACACCGCACCCGTTGAACGTCGCCTCGAGCTCGCAGCCCTCCCGTCGCTGGAACGCGACGATCACGTCCTCGATCCCGGGACGCAGCATGGCCCCGCTCATGAGGATGAGCCGCGGGATCTCAACCCACTGGTCGCCGTCGATGACGCGGAACCCTCGCTTCTCGAACTCGAGCAGGCCCCGGTCTCGCGCCGTGAGGTAACGCGCGAACCGGAGCGCGGAGGTGGGCACCTCGCTGGACGTCAGCAGCCCGCACGCGATCTGGCGCTCACCGCCGACAAGCTCCGGCATCACGACAGCTTCCAGTTCCGGGTAAGAGGTGAGCGTCGCGTCCCAAGTGATCCCCGCGTCGATGGCGCCCATCTTCACATCGTTCGCGACCTCATTGACCGTCATCTTCATCACGGCGAGCCGAGCTTTGAGTCGGTTCCAGAGCCCGGCCTCGCGCAGCTCCGTGCGGACGCACTTCCCGACGGCGGCCGCCTCGGGGTTCGCCATGCCGACCTGGACGTCGTCCCGCAACAGGTCTTTGAACCCCCTGATGCCCTTGGGGTTGCCGTCCGCGACAGCGACGACCGGATTTTGCCACGCGAGCGGCAATACCTCGGCGCAGAGGCCCAGCTGCCCCGCTCGATCGAGGTACGCCATGTCCGCGGCGATATAGAGGTCCCCGGCCGCCGCACCCCGTATGGTGCCCAGCAAGCTCCCGGATCCACCGAAGTTGACGTCCACGCGGACCCCGTACTCGGCCTCGTAGCTTCTGCGAACGGCTTCCATGGCTGGACGTAATCCGGCGGCGCAATAGACGGTCAGCACATCGGCGTCGCCGCCGTCTGTCTCGCGCACGGCATTGAAGCGGAGCAGCACCACGCAGATCGCCAGGATCGCTGCGGAGACGATGGCGAGGACAGCCAGGGAAACCGCCCCGCGGGAACGATGGAGGGGTGACCTCATGGGGGTGCAGAGACTATCAGGTCGGTCGCCCAGCGACAGCGCTAGGAGCCCCCGACGCGTCCTCGGACACGCTCCCGTCGCGGAGGTGGAGGACCCGGTCCGCGTAGGCGTCCGCGTCCGACCCGTGGGACACCATGAGCACGGTGCCACCGGCGTCACGGAACGCGGACAGATGCCGCAGCACCTCGACGCTGTTCTCGGGATCGAGGTTCCCCGTGGGTTCATCAGCGAGGATCAGCGACGGGCGTCTCACGAGCGCGCGCCCGAGCGCGACCCGCTGTCGCTCGCCCGCGGAGAGCTCGGACGGCCGGTGCGTCTCGCGTCCCTCGAGACCGAGATCCCGTAACAACGCGCGTACGTCATCTCCGCTCCCATCCCCTCCCCCGAGACGGACGTTCTCGATCACGTCCAGGTACGGGACGAGGTGGAAGAGCTGGAACACGAAGCCAACGTGCTCGGAGCGGACCTTGGCGCGATCCGAACGCGCCATCGCGTACAGGTCTCTTCCCAGGAACTGAATCGACCCGGACGAGGGATGGAGCATCCCGCCGACGGCCAGAAGCAGGGTCGTCTTCCCGCTGCCGCTAGGTCCGTGCACACACGTGAACGTCCCCGGCGCGACGTCGAGATCGACCTTGTGGAGGGCCGAGATCTCCCCGCGCCGCGTGGCGTAGGTCTTCGTCAAACCGCGCGTCGTGATGATGGGCTCAGTCACCACGGAGCACCTCCGCTGGATCCCTCGTGACCGCCATCATGGCGGGGACGAGGCTCGCCACCGCGCACACCAGAGGCGCCGCCAGCACGGCGACCGGCAGCAACAGCCACTCCATTCGGACCGACTCCGCGGGGATCTTGAAGATCCCCGGCGCGAACGGGACGGCGAGGGCCGACCCGCACAGGAATCCGATGACGGCGCCCGCCACACCGAGGATCAGGGCCTTGCCCAGGAACAGGTTGGCGATTTTCGCTGATCCGTAACCGAGCGCCCGCAGGGTCCCGATCTCGGAAAAGCGCTGGCGTACGTTCAGGGTCATCAGGAGCGCGACCCACGCCGCGCATCCCAGCAGCGCGACCGGAAGCAGGAAGGCGTTCTCCCGCTGCAGGGTCCGACGCTGCTTGGCCCGGGCCTCGGCCAGGTTTCGCTTTTGCACCAGGCGGGTGTCGGGCAAGAGTTGGTCCAGCTGCGCCCGCAGCAACGTCAGCGGATCCTTGTCCGGCTCGAGACACAAGCAATCGAGCGCCTGGATCTCGCTCAAGCTGTCCCCCGCACCGAGCAGCTGCTGCACGTCCTCGAGCGCACCCCACACGCGGATGTCGTCCGACGAGCCCGACTCGCCGACGATCTCGACCACGTCGAACGGCAGGCCCAGCACGG
>JABSRK010000303.1:435-4679 GCA_013213915.1 Planctomycetota bacterium | reverse complement strand
GGCCCCCTGGCTCCTCGCCCTCATTCCGCCAGCCCTCGTCTGGTGCTGGCGGAGTGCTTATCTGGACACATGGCTCCCGTCCTACACGTCCGGGCGATCCGTGGCCGACGCCGACGTCACCGGCTCTGTCCTGGGACTCCCCGCGCTCTTCGCGGAGACCATCGCGCCGTGGTGGACCCCCGGGGACGGCAATGTACGAGAGCCCATCAGCCGGACAGCCACCGAGTGGCTGGGCGGATACGCGCACGCTGCGTTATCCCTGATCGTGCTCGTGGCCGCCTTTGCTGCCGGGTGGGGCTCCGACAAGAAGGCGCGTTGCTCGGTGGGCCTTGGGTGCGCCTCGGCCATGGCGCTGGCGCTGCCGCTGACGTTCCTCTTCCAGCCGGGCGGCCTGGCTTCCATGTCCCGGTCCTTCTACCCCGTGGTCGCCGCGCTCTCCCCGCTGTTCGGGCTCGTGATCGCAAACAGCCTGCGGCGCGGCGCTTTCCGGCCCCTGGTCGTAGCGGCGGCCGCGTTGCTGGTATCCGTCCATGTCGATGCGCTGGCCACCGCTGCGGTGGCCGAACGTGCGTCCGGCAAACGCATCGATACGCAGTTGTCGGTCCTCTCTCGACACCAGGACGGTCTCGTTGTCCTCGTCGGTCAGGAGCTCTACGACCACGGCGCCGTGATGCTCGGCAACATGGCCCACCTCCGCCTCAGGCCTCCTTTTGCGCCAACAGGTCATCGAATGCAGTCGTTCGATAGCGCCTCCGACCTGATGGCCAGCGGGCTCATCTTCCGCCACGAGGGCGCGCTCACGGTCTACGCCTTCACGGATGACGAGCGGCACATCCGTCGAGTCGTCTCCTACCCCCCGCTGGGAGCGGCCCTGGCGGCGCTGGTTGAAGAAAACGACGGGTGGACACCCGACCGTCCTGTCCCGACCCGTGAGATCGCTGCCCTGAGCATCGTCCGGCGCCTCGCAGACCGCGGCGAAGTGGTCCTCCTGGCCGACACGGAAACCGGTGCTCTCGAGCGAATAATCAGCGGGGACTCGAGCGTCTGCCTGTTCCGTGAAGATGTCGACTGGCTCCTGGGCGGGACGCTCCAGCGCATCCGTGTCGAACCTCCGCATCTGATCGAACGCATCACGCTGCTCGCTGAACCGCCTGGCATCGAGTCGCTGCTGCCGGCTGACGGTTTCGCGTGGTCTGGCGGACCGATCACGTTCAGCGTGCGTTCACCGGCGGCTCCAACCCTCCGCATTCACGTCCGCGGTTCCATCCAGGGGGTGCCGGATCCGTCGATCCACTACGAGTTCACGACGCGCCCCGAGAACGGTGTCATCACGTGGGAACTTGACGAGCGAGCGCGTGTCAACGCCTCTTTCGAGGGTTTGTCCATGGACGCCATCCCCCGCCTGTTCGAGCAGAAGGCGGCGCCGCTCGGCATGACATCCCTTCAGTTGGAGTGGCGCGCCGAGGCATTGAGCGGATCGGGACTGGTCGTCGCGATGTCTCCCTGGCGCACGATCGTCTACAAGCCGTAGGTCACCGGGGCAGCCGAACCTGCCCCGTCCGCGCGACCAGTCCGCTCTTCCACTCGCCACCCTCCAGGTGGACCCTCACGTAGTCCATCAGGTGATGGAACTGGAAGTGCAGGTCGTGCTGATCGACGCCCACGGGTGACTTGAAGAAGCATGACAGCCAGGTCATGAGGCCGGACTCGCCCTTGCCCTGAGCGAATGCTGCGAGGCGCACCATGTCCAGGACGATGGGCGCTGCGAGGATGGCATCGCAGCCCTGCCACGTGAACTGCAGGGACATCTTGAAGTCGAGGAAGCCCTCGAAGTGGATGAAGTCCCAGGCCGTCTTGAGGTCGTTGAGGCTCGGCACGTAGTCGATGCCTACGTGGGTGTGCAGCGGATATCCTAGGATCTGCGACAGCACCCCGTCCTTGGTTCGGATCTTGGCGCGCTTGTTCTCGGGGTTGGCGAGGACCTGGCCGTCGCGGTCGCCGAGAATGTTGTAGCCCTGCCAGGTGAGCACCTTCAGGTTGCGGTACTTGAACATGGGTGCGAGGGCCGACTTGACCAGGGTCTCCCCCGTCTTGCCGTCGTTGCCCATGAACGGCGCCCCGTTCTTCCGTGCAATGACCTGGATGCCCGGGGCAAGGCTGCCGACGTTCGGCGTGAAGTTGATGAACGGAAAGCCGAGATCCGCCGCGGCGTACCCGTAGAGGACGCTCGCCCGTAGCGCCTTGCGGCCGTCCGCATCGAGCACCGCTCGGATCCCCTTTGCCGTTTCGAGCGCTGGCGACGGTGGGAGAGGGGGCTCTGTCGAGGCGACGTTCACGACGACGACCTGGTCGAGTTTGTGCCGATCCTTGAATGCGAGGAGGTCGCCCTGGATGTCGGCGATGACCGCGCGCAGCGTCCCCGGACGCTTCCTTGCCTTGGCGGCTGCCAGGCGTCGGATCGTGGCGCCGCAATTGAATGCCGTCCCGATCCTGATGTCCTGGTCGATCTCCTCCAGCTCTTCCCGGATTGCTTGGAGCTTCTCGAGATCGAAGGTTCCGGTGTCCTTGTAGATGTCGTAGGCACTCTGGTAGACCGTCGTTTGGCGGACGTCGTGGCCTCCGAAGACCAGGTCGGACAGGGCTGGAAGAGCGAGTTGCCGGAACGGTTCGGTTTCGGTGAGCAGCCCGGCTTTCGATACGAGATCTCGCCGGGCCATGAGCGTCCCGACGGTCATGGTGGTGGCCAGGCCGCCGTGGGCGCCGATCAACCAGACCCCGCATTTCTTCCGCGCGCGTTTCATGTCCACATCAGAGCGTTCACGTGGGTCGCCACGTTCACGCAGAGTCCCCATCCACTTCTTCGTCGAGGAAATCGAGAGGGGCCACCACGATGGGGACCCGTCGACCTACGCCGAAGGCCTTGGGCGAAACCCTGATCCCCGGAGCCGCCTGCTGGCGCTTGTACTCCGCGCGCGCCACGAGGCGGAGCACACGGCGGAGGGTCGCGCCGTCCGCCTCCGGCAGCTGGCGCCCGATCTGGAGCGCCCCAGCTCCCTCATCGAGGTGCAGCTTCAGGATGCGATCGAGGAGGTCATAAGGAGGGAGGGAATCCTCGTCTTTCTGGTCCGGGCGGAGTTCGGCGGAGGGGGGCTTGGTGATGCTCGGTTCCGGCAACCTGCCGCGAGAGTGGTACAGCCGCGCGAGGCGGTACACGTCGGTCTTGTAGACGTCCGAGATGATGGCCAGGCCGCCGCACATGTCTCCGTAGAGAGTGCAGTACCCCACCGCCAATTCTGACTTGTTGCCCGTCGTGACCAACAGGGCGCCGGTGCGGTTGGAGACGGCCATCAGGAGCGCACCACGAATCCTCGCCTGGATGTTCTCCTCCATGACGCCGAACGGCCCCTCCCCCACGACGTCCTGCGCTCGGGCGACGAGTTCGTTGTAGGCGCT
Organism: Planctomycetota bacterium; assembly: GCA_013213915.1. GTDB lineage: Bacteria > Planctomycetota. The sequence continues at coordinate 1,226 of JABSRK010000303.1, read as the reverse complement.
TTCGATGGTCACGACCTGAAGCGAGATGCCGAGCATCTCGGCCAGCGAACGCGCGTCATCGATGCTGCCCGCGGAGGAAAAAGGGGACGGGAGCGCGAGCCCGGTGACATTTTCCGCGCCGAGGGCCTCGACGGCGAGGCACGCACTGACGGCGGAGTCCACGCCCCCGGAAAGGCCGAGTACGGCGGAGGTGAACCCGCACTTTCTCGCGTAGTCACGGATGCCGCAGACGAGCGCGGAGCGCATTTCGTCGGTGCCATCGACCTCGGGCTCTATTGCCTCCTGGCCGTTGGGGGGGATCTCGACGATCACGATGTCGTCCGAGAAGCGCTTCGCACGATGGGTGATCGCCCCTGAGGCATCGGCGGCGCACGATGCTCCGTCGAAGACGATCTCGTCGTTGCCTCCCCACAGGTTGCTGAGCAGGACGGGGACGCCGAGCCTTGACGCTGTGCGGGCGATCAGTCCTTCACGTTCGAGCGGCTTGCCGACGTGGTACGGCGATGCGGAGAGGTTGACGATGACCTCGGCTCCGGCATCGACCAGGGATTTGGCCGGGTCCTTGGCATAGCGCGGGACCTCGTTGCCTTGAGGTTCGACCCAGAGGTCCTCGCAGATGGTGACACCTACGCGGACGCCACGGATAGGCGTGGGCTCCCCAGGCGCGCCGCCTTCGAAGTAGCGGGCCTCGTCAAACACGTCGTAGTCCGGGAGGAGCACCTTGTCATGGAGCCGCCGGACCTCGCCTCCTTCCAGAAGGGCCGCGGTGTTGGCGACCGGGCGTCCGGCGC
>JABSRK010000303.1:0-425 GCA_013213915.1 Planctomycetota bacterium | reverse complement strand
CCCACCAGCACGGCGACGTCCGGCAGGTCAGCCGCGAGGGCCGCGAGGGCCGCATCGGCGGCGGCGACGAAGCGGCTCCGGAACAAGAGGTCGCGGGGGCTGTAGCCGACGACTGACAACTCGGGCAGGACGCAGAGTTCGGCCCCGAGCTCGGCAGCCGCTGACACGGCCTCGCTGATGCGCAGGACGTTGCCGGGGATGTCGCCAGGGACCGTGTTGATCTGACAGAGGGCGATACGGAGAGGGCGCTCCACGGCGAACGATAGAGATCGTCCCCATGCTCATCAACGGTTGTGCTCGGCGCCATGACGGGTTGCAGGGGGTTACCTGGGGGGAACGGTGTTCCCGTCGGGTAACGAACTCGGGACGGCCGGATGGTCAGGCAAAGCGGTGGGTGGACGGCCCGCGAAACGCGGGGCTCACAA
>JABSRK010000302.1 GCA_013213915.1 Planctomycetota bacterium | reverse complement strand
CAGAAACCGTCGGGCCACGGCGTCCGGTGAAACCGGATCCCGTGCAGTTCCTCGGTCAACTGCGTGAACTCACGGTGCCGCGCGGATGACAGGACCTCGGCGTCGATTCCCAGCCGATGCTGGTTCTCCACGACATACTGGCTCCGAACCGCGTAGCCGCTGAATTCGGGGATCGTGTGATCCTGGACGTGGAGGACGCGCAAAGGGTGGACTCCCGAAAGGAACTATCGACCGCCGGGACCCTACTTCTTCGGTAGCCTCCTCTCCAGGAAGCCCCGAACGACCGGACCCAGGGAAGGGTGGCGCCGCCGGGCAAGGTCCGCGGCGCCCTTCCCCGCTCCTCCGACGCCGGTCTCCAAGAACTCGTGGTCCGCCGCCGGAAGGACCTGCAGGTCGAGGCGCTCGCCCCCGTGCAGAGCCACGACCGTCTGGAGCAGGGCACGCTGCCCCACCGGGACCTCATCGTCGTGCGATCCGAACACCAGCAAGAGCGGCGCTTTGAGTTCCAGGTACGCGGTCGTCGGCACGATGGGGAGCAGTTCCTGCAGGAGCCTGCCCCCCGGGTCGGGCTCCACATCCCGTGGCAGATCACGCAGCCGGTTGAGGTCTTCGTCCAGAGCCGCCTCTGCTGCTGTGATCCGCTCGGGTGTCGAACCGCTGGCCCGTAGGCGTGCCCGCAATCGCGCTTTCATCGCATCCCGCAGGGGCCGCGCGGGGGCCGCCAGGCCCACCATTGCGCGGAACAGGTCGGGGCGGTCCTGCGCAGCAAGGGCCGCAATGAGGCCACCCTGGCCGTGGCCGACGACACCGATCCGTTCGCCATCCACGTCGATACGGGCCGCAAGGAGCGCACCCGCCGAGCGTACGTCCTCGCGCAGCGTCGCCATCGACACACCGTCCTGGCGCGGGTCGCGCGGGGCAGAACGGATCACCGCGAATCCGCCATCCGCCAGGTCCCATGCGAGTTCACGCTGGAGGGCCGACAGCAGTCCCGCCCCCACGCCGTCACGATGACGTACGCCGGCGTCCGCGACGAGCACGACACCCGCGACGGTCCCCTCCCGCTGCTTGGGTAGGGACACGGTGGCGGGCAAGCCCACCGGCAGCATCACCTCGACCTCCTCGACGCTGACCGGACACACCTCGCGCGAGGTCGCGTCAGGGGTAAAGTCCGCGCACACGACCGTCAGGCCTCCCTCCCCAGGGAGAATGAGACGGCGGAATGTCCGATCCTCTTCCACCTCGAGCGTCAGACCGCCACCGGAGAGATCCAGGTAACGAGCCCTGCCCTGACGTGGCAGGACGTTGGCGAGGACGATCTGGCCTGCAGCCAGATCGATGAGGGAAAAGCGCCCCCCGTCGAGCCCCAGCAGCACGGGGACGATCGCCTCGGGCCAGCTCGCGTCGAGGACGGCCCGCGCCTTGCCGGTCCGAACGCTCGATCGCCGGGTCCCGAGGAGCCCCTCTTCCCGAAGCCGGTAGCCATCGCCGTCGGTGCGCAGGGTGAGCGTCACCCGGGACAGGAGGCGGCCGGCCCGCCGAACGGTCCGGTCGTAACGGGTGACATTTCCGGCATCGTCGACTGCCTGCTCCGCCTCGACGACCACGCCCTCACCCTTGATCGACCCGGTGAGGGTGTTTCCGACGAGTTTCAGCGTCGAACGAGCGACCTCAGCGCCGCCGGCACGATGAACAAGCGCGAGCTCCAGGTCCTGGGCGGGTACCTGGAGAGTCGTAAGCAATAGAATGATGATGAAGGTCATGAGCCCTCTCAGCATTGATGACCGTTCCGCTCGGCCCCATGATACCGATGATGCGGTTGAGATCAGTCATCCCCTTGCTCCCGGCGATCCTCCTCGCCGGCTGTATGGTCCAGGAGCCAGGCCCCGGAGTGCCCCTGGATGAGGGGCTCAGCCTCTTCGGCCGGGTCACGGCCGCCTCGCCCGCCAGCGGCGAGACGAGGCGCGCCCGCCTGCAGGTGGTGCTGATTCGCGATCGCCACGCGGTCCACGGGTCGATCACCCGGGAGCGCGGTCCCCTGCGCGACGTCCGACGCGACAACCGACACGCGATCGGTTTCCTGATCCGCAAGGGCTTCCTGCTCTTGGGCTGCGAGGCCGCCCTCGGCCCCCTCCCCGACGACGACGGGCCCGCCGCCGCACACCGCGAGGCGGTCCGTGAGGCCCTCGCCGAAGGTGATCGGTTGCACGACCTCACTGTCTACCAGCCCATTCGCTACGAGGAGGAGTTCCGCAACGTGCTCACAGTCCTCGGCATGGAGGACCCGGAGCTCTACAAGACCGACGCCGAACACCTGGAGCGGATTCTCGATCTGCGCCTTGTCGCTGGCCGCGCGGACATCCCCGAGGACGCGCGGAGCGCGGCCGTCCGCGACATGGGCGTCCACATGGAGGAGATCTCCCGAAACGTCCGCAAGCGTGGCCACGCTGCCGCCTGCAACCTGGTCGAGCACATGCTCGACCAGGGCATTGACCGCGCCATGCTCATGCTCGGCGGGGCCCACGCAGCCGGAGCTCTCGCGGCGTTCCAGGAAGCGGGTGTCAGCGTGCGCATCTTCGAATGCGAGAGCTATCAGAAACGATAGCCACAGACGAACAGGTCCTGGCGCCGGGCATCCAGGCTCCTGGGAAAGAAGGTGGTCCGGAAGGGCCTGTAAGCCGGGTTCTGTCCCCTCCCCGAGGGGAGGGCTTGCGACCATTCATCTAGGCCTGTCGTTGCCGACAGGCTCGAACGGCCTACCCACAGGTCAAACGAGGCGGACCACCTCGTGGCCCCGAAGAGCCGTCCCTGCCTATTTGGCCTTTCTCCGGGTGGGGTTTGCCGTGCCCGGCCTGTTACCAGAGCCGGCGGTGGGCTCTTACCCCACCGTTTCACCCTTGCCTGTGCCCGAAGGCCATCGGCGGTCTGTTCTCTGTGGCACTTTCCCTGGCCTTGCGGCCGGTGGGCGTTACCCACCACCCTGCCCTGCGGAGCCCGGACTTTCCTCGACGGGACAATGCCCGCCGCGGCCGCCCGGCCCTCCCGGACCAACGGGATTGTCGCACCTGAAGCCCCTGTCCACGAGGGCCAGCCTCGGGTCTCGCCGGAAAAGGGCCGGAGCCGCGTCCCCCGCGGAGAAGGCAGAGATGAGGACGAGGAGGTCAACCGGGGACGTAGATGAGTCGGTGACAGTTGTTGCAGTCAATGCTGCGCCCGGCGAGGGCCGTGTTGAGAATGTTGCTGGTGACCTTCGTGTAGCAACCCTGGCAGATCCCCTCAGGAGAGACCTCCACGAGCGCCGTGTGTCCCAGACTGCTCCGCAAGGTCTCGTACCTCTCCAACGCCTGAGGATCGACCGCCTCGCTCTTGGCCTGCCACTCGGCCTCCAGATCCTCCATCTGCTTCCTCATCAGTTCCAACTCGGCCGCCAGGTCTTCCTCCTTGCGCGCGAGGAGCTCGCGCTCCTCCTTGAGCTTGGCCTGCCGCCCGGGCAGGTCGATCGTGGCCTTCTCTACGACATCCATGCTCTCGAGCACCTCGTCCTCGATGCCAGAGATCTCGCCCTTCTTGGCCTCGATCTGCCGCTGCATCGTTTGGTACTCCTCGTTCGTCTTCAGAGTATTGAGTTGAATGGTGAGTTTCTTGACATCGTCTTCCGCCGCTCGCAACGCCACGCTCTTTCGATCGACGATCTGCTGTAGCTGCTTGACCTGATCGCGGACACCTGCCAGCTCCTGCTCCGCCGTATCGACCTCGCGCTTCTGGATCCCGAGACGAGCGGGCTTGTCGTCGAGCTTCTTCCGGATGCGCGCCATCTTCTCGTCGATGTCTCGCAGCGCGAGCAACTCTTTGAGCGCGTCGTCCATCATTCACCTCACCCCAATAAAAAAAGCCCGGCCGCTTACGCGCCCGGGCCAGTTGTCAGAGCCCTGCTCCCTCCAGGAAGCCCTCCAGCTTCCTGGCCCGAATCGGATGCTGCAGCTTCAAAACCGCCTTGGCCTCGATCTGGCGAACCCGTTCGCGCGTCACCTTGAAGATGCGCCCGACCTCTTCGAGCGTGTAGGTATATCCGTCCCCAATGCCGTAACGCAGCTTGATGATCTCACGTTCGCGATAATTCAGGGTCTGCAGCACCTCCTCGATCTTGTCCTTGAGCATGCGATGCGTCGCGGACATGACCGGAGACTCGGCGCTGCGATCCTCAATGAAGTCACCAAAGTAGCTGTCATCGGACTCGCCGATCGGGCGATCGAGCGAGATCGGGTGCTTTGCGATCTTGAGCACGCGCTTGGCCTCATCGACGGTCAGACCGGCCTCCGCGGCGATCTCGTCGACGGCCGGCTCACGGCCCATCTGCTGCAGGAGCCGCTTGCTGACGTTGCGCAGCTTGCTCATCGTCTCGATCATGTGGACCGGAATGCGGATCGTCCGCGCCTGGTCGGCGATCGAGCGGGTGATGGCCTGCCGAATCCACCAGGTGGCGTAGGTGCTGAACTTGTAGCCACGGCGGTACTCGTACTTCTCGACCGCCTTCATCAGGCCGGTGTTCCCCTCCTGGATGAGGTCGAGGAACGTGAGCCCACGATTCCTGTACTTCTTCGCGATCGAGACCACGAGGCGCAGGTTGCCGGAGGAGAGCTGGCGCTTCGCCTCCTCATACGCATTGAAGCGTAGGTCGATCTGTTCG
>JABSRK010000301.1 GCA_013213915.1 Planctomycetota bacterium | reverse complement strand
GCGGTCCCGACCGTTCCGGGACGGGTAGCTTCGGGCGCAGCTCTTGACCAGCTCGACACCCTGCGTTCCCGGTGTACGGAGCACGGCATCGACTTGCTCGACGTCGGTAGCGACAATCAGGGCATCGTCCACGTGGTGGGTCCCGAGCTTGGGCGCACGCGCCCGGGCATGACAGTGGTGTGCGGCGACAGCCACACGTCCACCCATGGGGCATTCGGATGCCTGGCATTCGGCATCGGCACGAGCGAGGTCGGTCACGTCCTCGCGACCCAGTGCGTACTGCAGCGACGCTCTCAGAACATGCGCGTGGAGTTCACCGGCAACGCCGGCCCGGGCGTCACCGCCAAGGACCTGGCCCTGGCCCTGCTCGCCGACGTGGGGCCTCAGGGCGGGCGAGGTCATGTCATCGAATATGGGGGTGCTGCCGTCCGCGCGCTTGGGATGGAAGGACGCATGACCCTCTGCAACCTGTCCATCGAGGCCGGCGCGCGAGCGGGCCTCATCGCTCCCGACGACACCACGTTCGAGTGGCTCGCCGAACGCCCGGGAGCCGACGGCCCCCAGTCTTTCGATGCGGACGTCGCCCGGTGGCGCACGTTGCGCAGTGACCCGGACGCCCCGTTCGACCGCACGGTGACCATCGATGCCGCGGCGACCGCGCCGTGGATCACCTGGGGAACGCACCCCGGCATGGGCTGCGCAATCGATGCCGCCATACCCGAGCTGTCGTCGGTTCCCGACGACGCCCGCGCCGCGCACGAACGGGCGCTGCAGTATATGGGTGTCGTCCCAGGCCGACCGCTCCTCGGCCACCCCGTCGACGTCGTCTTCATCGGCAGCTGCACCAACGGACGCCTCAGTGATCTGCGCGCCGCCGCCAACCTGCTTCGCGGACGTCGAGTTGCCTCGGGAGTACGCATGCTCGTAGTTCCGGGGTCTCGGGCAGTGAAACGCGCCGCCGAGTCCGAGGGGCTCCACCAGATCTTCCTCGAGGGGGGCGCGGAGTGGCGAGAACCCGGATGCTCCATGTGCATCGCCATGAATGGCGATGTCCTGGAATCCGGCGCCGTGTGTGTGAGCACCAGCAATCGTAATTTCGAAGGGCGCCAGGGGACGGGCGGCCGCACCATCCTGGCGTCGCCGTTGACGGCGACAGCGAGCGCCCTCGCCGGAGCCGTCGCCGATCCCAGGTCACTCGCGGAGGCAGCCGCATGACCCCATGGCGATGCCTGACCGCGACGTGCGTCCCCTTCCCGGACGACAACGTCGATACCGACCAGATCATCCCGGCCCGCTTTCTCGTCACCACCGCCAAGGACGGCCTGGACACCGCGCTGTTCGCCGACCGCCGGGAGCACGTCCCGCTTGACGACCCCGAACGCGCCGGCGCCCAGGTGCTCGTCGCGGGGAACAACTTCGGCTGTGGGTCATCCCGCGAACACGCCCCGTGGGCGCTGCTCGCGTGGGGATTCCGCGCCGTGGTCGCCCCCTCATTCGCTGATATCTTCCGCACCAATGCGCTCAAGTGTGGCCTGCTCCCCGTGACCCTCCCGGACGCCCACCACGCAGCACTCCAGAAAGCCGTGACAGTTGATCCGGCGGCGACCGTCACCATCGACCTCACACAGCAGACCACGCGGCTGCCCGGCGGCCATGTCGAGGCCCTCGTCATTGATCCCTTCGCCCGCGACCGCTTGCTCAGCGGCGAGGACGAGATGGACTACCTGCTGTCGCGACGAGAGGAGATCACCACGTTCGAGGAAACCCATGGCTGAACCCACGATCGTGCTGCTGCCCGGAGACGGCGTCGGACCGGACGTCACCCGCGAGGCCGCGGCGTGCCTCGAACTCCTCGCGCCCGACGCACTTCTGGTCGAACACGCCATCGGCGGGCACGCCCTCGACACCGTCGGCGAGCCCCTGCCTTCGGCGACCCTCGACGCATGCATGGAGGCCGACGCGGTCTTCCTCGGCGCCGTAGGGAACCCTCGCTATGACAGCGCTCCCGAATCATCACGACCCGAACTCGGATTGCTCGCGCTCCGCCAGGCGCTCGGTGCTTGGGCAAACCTGCGACCTGTTCGCGTCCACCCCGCGCTCACTGACTGCTCACCACTGCGTCCCGAGCGCGTGCGTGGCGCTGATCTACTGATCGTTAGCGAACTGCTCGGCGGCATCTACTTCGGGCAACCCCGCGCGCTCACCACCGAACCCGATGGCCGGCATGCCCTCGACACCATGACCTACACGGAGAGCCAGGTGAGGCGGATCGCCGACATGGGGTTCCGCCTCGCCCGAGAGCGGCGCAAACGCCTGTTGTCCGTAGACAAGGCGAACGTGTTGGCGTGCTCGCGGCTGTGGCGGGCCGTCGTCAGCGAGGTCGCCCAGGACTACCCCGACGTCGCCTGCGAGCACGCCCTCGTCGATGCCTGCACCCTTCGCATCCTCACCGACGCACCCGATCTCGACGTCCTCCTCTGCGGCAACCTGTTCGGCGACATCCTGAGCGACGAGGCCGGCGCCCTGTGTGGTTCCCTGGGCATGCTCCCAAGCGCGTCCATCGGCGACGGCGACGGCGGGCTCTTCGAGCCAGTCCACGGATCGGCGCCCGACCTCGCCGGCACGGGGAAGGCCAACCCCGTCGGCGCGATCCTGAGTGCGGCCATGCTCCTGCGGCATGCGCTCCAGCGTCCGGACGCAGCTGATGACCTGGAACGGGCCGTGGACGCCGCCCTATCCGACGGCATCGCGACGCCCGACGTCGGCGGCGGGGCTACCACGACGGAGTTCGGAGACGCCGTACGCGCGCGGCTCTAGCGGCGCTCCCCACCCAGTAGCGGGGAGGAAGCAGCTATCGCCTTGCCGGCATCGTTGCGCGCTTACATACGACGTATCCGGTCCCGGAATTCCCTTGATGCGTGCTATCATCCGCCCCTGTGGGCGATCGAGACGATCATGGACGTGCAGCGCCGCGGGCCATCGTAGCCATCGCGGTGCTCGGTGCCGCCGTCGCCTTCTGGCTCACGCGTGATCCGACCCCCGTTGATCTGCCCGCCATAGACCTCTCCGGAGCAGCCCCGGGCGTCGCGGAAGCCGATGCTTCCGCCAAGGACGCGCTTCGCGACGACCCCGCCCCCGGCGCGAGATGGGGCCGTGTCGGCGCCGTCCTCGACATCAACGGGCTCCAGAGCGAGGCTGTCCCCTACTACCGCGCCGCCATCGAGCGTGACCCGGATTGGCGGTGGGCGTACTTCCTCGGCATCTGCCTGCGCATCACGGATCTGGACGGTGCGGCCGCGCAGTTCATAGCCGCCGAGCGTGGAAACGCCCGTTATCTCGGGCTGCTGATCGCGTGTGGGCGCGCCCTCGACGAGCTCGACCGTCCGGAGGAGGCTCGCGGGAGATTCGATCGCGCCTTGACCATCGACCAACAATGCGCACCGGCGCTCGAGGGGCTCGCCGGCCTGGCCTTGAGGAAAGACAAGCCGGACGAGGCCGAGCGCTTGCTCGCCCGCGCGACCAAGGCGGCACCTCGGTATGCGCCCGCGTGGCGCCTGCTGGCGCAGGCGCAAGACCGCAGAGGAAACGTCACGGACGCTACCGCTTCGCGCAAGCTGGCCGAGCGCGGGTCCGACGCCACGCCCCTATCGGATGCTGAGCGATCAGCGCTCGCCCGGGATGAAGGCGTCCTCGAGGCACACCGGCTGTCCCGAGAGCAGCAATACACCCAAACCGGACGCCCTCAGGACGGCATCCGAGAGTGGCAAACTCACCTCCGGTTCGATCCAAAGTCGTCCCTCGCGCACCAACGGCTGTGCAAGCTCTACGTGTACTCGGGTAACGACCGCAAGGCACGCAAGCACCTCGAACGGGCCATGGAACTGGCTCCCGAGTCGCCGGATCCCCACATCACCTACGGGATCGCGCTCATCGAACGACAGCGGCTCCCTGCGCCCGAGGAGGCCTTCCGCCCCGCGCTCACGAAGGACGGCGAAGCACACGCCGCGCGGGTCCGCCTCGGGAGCCTCCTCTGCGCGACCGCGCGTCTCGATGAGGGCGTCCGCCTGCTGACCGCGGCCATTGCGCACGATCCCAACGACCCGGACGCAATGTACAACCTGGGCGCCGCACAGCTCGAGGCCGGCGCCGCCACGCAAGCCGCCGCGACGTTCTCATCGCTCGCCCAACTCTATCCGCAGCACCAACGGGTCTGGGACCTGTGGGCCCTGTCTCTGCAGAAGGTCGGCAAGGAATCCGAGGCGCGCGACGTCCTGGAGCAGGGCTTGGAGAACTCCAAATTCAACGTCCGAACGGTCAACCGGCTTGCGTGGCTGCTCTCCACCGCACGAGACGACGCAATCCGTGACGGGCTGCACGCGCTCAACGCAGCCAAACGCATCGCCGACCCCCGCAACGCTCCGCCCTCCGCCATGATCCTGGACACCCTCGCCGCCGCGTACGCCGAAACCGGTGACTTCGATCAGGCGATCGCAACGGCGGAAAAGGCCATCGAGATGGCCAAGGCTCCGTCATCGGGCCCGCCAGACAACAAGCTCGCGCAGCGCATCCGCACCCGCATCGACACCTGCTACAAGTTGCACCGTCCGTGGCGAGGTCTGCCCTGATTCGGCGCGGGGATCCGCGGCGAGCCCCATCAACACGCAGCCACGGACACCGCCGCCCCGAGGCCTTGCGGGGAAACGGCCTCGGGGAATGC
>JABSRK010000300.1 GCA_013213915.1 Planctomycetota bacterium | reverse complement strand
CCTCGTACTTCGCGTGCGCCTTGTCGGCCTCGTCGAGGTTGTTCGTCTGGGTGTAGATCTGGCGCAATGCGTACCACGGTTCGTAGGCTTGCGGGTTCTTCTCGGCGGAGAGCTGGAAGAAGCTCTGTGCTTTAAGGAGTTCCTTTTGACGTCGGTAGACCTTTCCGAGGCGCAAGGGGGTGCGGAAGTCGTCCGGGTTGCGGCGCCGGGCGTCCAGGAGGGATTTCTCGGCTTCTTTGAGCTTGCCCAGCTTCAGGTAGGACACGCCGAGGAAGTAGTGGAACTCAGCCTTGTTGGGCTGCATCGCTACCAACCGCTTGAAGTGGTACAGCGCCGCCGGCGTCCGCCCGGAGTTCAGCATGGTGCCCGCCAGCCGGTTCCGGATGTCGAGTTCCTTCTGATAGTCACCCTGACGATTACCGGTGGTCATGTTGACCGCGCGGTTGTAGGCGTCGATGGCCTCCTCGACGTACTCGAGTTTCTGGGCGCACACGCCGCTGAAGTAGGGGACCTGCCAGCGTCCCTGCGCGGACGCGTCGCGTCCCGCGAGGGCCTGGAGCTCGCGGAAGTAATGCAGGGCCTCGTCCCACTTGGCCTGGTTGTAGAGCACCGATGCTAGGTCGAAGAGCACCTTGGCGACGTCCGGGTTGATCTGCCGAGCGATCTCCAGGTGTGTCTGCGCTTTCCTGAACCGGCGGACCCGTCCCCAGTTCTGGGCGGCTGCGTGATGCGGCTCCCAGCGTGACGGATACTGCAGGATGATCTGCTCTGCGCGCAGCGCGGCGTTCTTGAACTGCTTCGCTGCTTCGAGGCGCTTGATCGCCTCGAGCTCGGGGATTTGTTGCCCGGCCACGGCAGCGGTGAGCAGGCAGTACGCGAACAGTCTGTTGATCATGGTTCCTGGTGCACGTGTACGGGGGAGGTTAGCAGGCGCTCCCCGCGGGCTCCATCAGCGCCCATCCGCGACTCCGGCGTCTCGCTGCAATGGGAGGGACCGCGACCCCGGATCCCCGAGGACGATCACACGGTAGCGGGGGAGGGTCTTCCCGAAGTAGTCCACCGGCCCCTCGACGGGATAGGCTGCGTATTCGATGGCCTCGGCCATGCGGCCGGATTGGCGGGAGGTCGCCGTCTCGAACACGTTGAATGCGGCGTGCGTCACCGGGATCGACTCGGGATGCGCCTGCCACGCAACGAGGGCCTCCGCGACTCTGGTTTCGGGTAGCACGCGAGCGTCGAGCACCTCTTGCGCGTTCAGCAGATCGTGGTGCCGGAGCAGCTCGTCGAGGGCAGCTTGGAGATCGCGGTCGGCGTAGTGACGCTGGAACGTCTCGTGGATGATCTCGGTGCCGCGAATGCGGTCTGCGTCGTCGGCGACGAAGGCCTGGCACAACAACCGGGTGCGCACCTCGGCACGCGTGTCGGGGCCGTCCACGAGCCCCCAGTGGACCTCCATGAACGTACGCCCGAGGTTCTCGAACCACTCCGCCGCCGGGCATCCGAGCAGACCGACGAGTTGGGCCGCGAAGCCTGGATGCAGGTCGAACCACTTGCACCCGGCCATGATCAGCCCACCCACCACCATGTCGTCTTCCGGGAACGTCGTCGAGTCGTAGACGATGCGGTACTCGCCCTCATACCGGACGTTGAATTCTTCCTTGCGTCGCCAGTACCCGGTCGCCGGGAGCACCGAGAACGGGAACACCTGAATAGCCTCCGGACGCATGTCGAACGCGTAGTCGACGCTGCGGCGGAAGCCATCGATGGAATCTCCGGGGAGTCCGAGGATGAGTTGCTGTGCGTTCGCCCGCAGCCCGTACTTCTCCAACAGCGGCATCTTGCTGTCGAGGAAGCGCCGGTCCCATTTCCGGTTGAGGTATTCGTACGCCTCCTCGTTGACGGTCTGGATACCGGCTTCGATGTAGACACCAGCCTCCTTCAGGAGGACGCAGAGTTCTTCGTCGAGGAAGTCGAGGTTGGGGAACATGGTGATGGACTGGTCGGGCGCCTTGCGCTCGACGATGAAGCGCAACATCTCCTTCGCCAGCGATTTCTTGTAGCCGAACATGGAATCGAAGAACCAGATCTTCTTGATGTTGGGCCGGGCGAAGACACGTTCGAGGTCTGAGAAGATGCGTTCGTTGCTGTACGCGCGTCGCTGTGTCCCGCCCCAGTAACAATACGCGCATCCCATGTAGCAACCGCGGAAGGTCTCCAGCGCGATGTCGGGGATGTCGTCGATGATCGCCTCGAGCTCCGGTGCGTCGAGGATGGACGGAATGTCGTCCAGGTTGTCGAGGAAGTCGACTTGTCCGGTGGTTCGGATACCGTCCTCGTCTCGGTATGTGATACCGGGTACGTCCGCGAGCGCCGATCCGTCGCCGAGCCAATGGTGGAGTAGGCGCTTGAAGGTCCGTTCACCCTCGTCCCGAACGATCACATCGACGCCGTGATGTACCTTGAGCAGCTCGTCTGCGTAGGCCTGGTCGGAGACGTCCGGGCCGCCCCACACGATGCGCGCTTCGGGGTGTCGCCGGCGTAGGAGCCGGGTGACCGCGTACATGCGGTAGCGGGACCACACGTACACGGAGAGCGCGATGATTTCGGGCCGGAATTCGTCGGCAGCCTCGAGGACGCGGGCGATCCAGGTCTCGGGGTCGTCGTCCGGATAGCCCGAGACGGTCCGGAACGTCACGGCGTCACGGATAGCCTGGTCCTGGAGCGCGTAGCCCTTGCAGTTGGTCAGCGCCAGAGAGATCCGGGCGAAGTCACAATGTGCGGCGAGGATTCGCATCGATATCGGGTTGTCCCCCCGTATGATCGCGCACATGGCATGGCGCATCAAATGCCAGCGCCACAAGTGGTTTACGCAAGCATGCCTGAAGGTGATCGCAGACTCGGGAACCTCCTCCTCGTTCGCGAATCTGGCCGCGGGGGCATGGGGACGGCCTGGAAAGCGCGTCAAGACTCGTCCGGGCGGCGGGTTGCGGTCAATTGCTTGCATCCGGAGAAGACCCGCTCCAACCGCTCCTTGACGCGATTTCGCTGCGAGGCCGAGGTGCTGGCGCGGGTCAGCCACCCGGTGATCGTTCCCGTCATCGATGCCCACCTGATAGGTTGCGCGGGATGGCCGGTACCGACCTCGTCGAGCTCACCACACTCGACCCGACGATCTTGCTCGACGTGCGCTACGCTCGGGAAGACAACTTCCTCGGGCGTCCCGTGTATCCGGAGGCGCGGGCGTTCTTGCAGCGCGCGGCCGCGGAGTCCCTGGTGCGTGTCCATCGCGACCTGGACTCGGAGGGCCTGGGGCTGCTCGTGTTCGACGGCTACCGCCCGTGGTCGGTCACCAAGGTGTTCTGGGACGCCACACCGCCGGAGCACCGCATCTTCGTGGCTGACCCAGACGAGGGGTCCCGTCACAACCGCGGCTGCGCCGTCGATCTGACGCTGTTCGATCGCGCGACCGGTGAGCCGTTGCCCATGCCGTCCGACTTCGACGAGTTTACCGAGCGCGCGTACGCCGACTGGGACGGAGCGCCCGAGCCCGAGCGCAACAACCGCGCGCGGCTGCGCGCCGCGATGGAACGCGAGGACTTCAAGGTCTTCGAGTTCGAGTGGTGGCACTTCGACCACGGGTCCTGGGAGGACCATCCCGTTCTCGACCTGACCTTCGCCGACATCGACGACCGGCATCAGGACGTGCGCGGGGCGATGGGGATCCTGGAGGAAGACGGCCGTACGCTGATGGTCGCCAACTGGCGCGACTTCGGCGAGGGGCGCAGGCTTTGCTGGGATCTCCCCGGCGGCACCGTGCGTCGCGGCGAGTCGGCGCACGACGCGTGTATCCGTGAATTCGCCGAGGAGACGGGAATCGCGGTCCGCGTAAAGGACCTGGCGTTCGTCGTCGAGCGCTTCGGTTTCCGCTCGGATGACCCCAATCGCCGCACGGTCTACCTGTTCTTCATCGTGGAGCGTGCCGGGGAGCGGGCGCTGCAACCGGACCCGCAGGACAAGGACATCACCGACGCCGGTTTCAAGTCCGCCGAAGAGGTGCGCGCCCTGTGCACCGAGCGGTACCATCGCGAGTTCATAGCGTGGCAGAACGATCGTTGCGCGCGTTACTTCGTCGATCGGAGTACCTGAACCATGGGCAAGGGATTGCGCTCCATTGACGGACGCTGCGCCCTGGCGCTTCTGTACACGGCGTGCCTGCTGACCACCCTGGAGTTCTGGTGGCTGCCCACCAAGGTGCAGGCTCGGATCGGGCCCAGCCCGCTTGTCTCCCTCGAGGCCGGTCTCGGTTGGGTGGCCGCGTGCGTCGTCGGCTTCCTGGTGATCCCGCTGGCGCTCACGTTCATCCTCCATCGCGAGCGTCCCGCTGCCATCGGGATGTCGCTGAAGGGGTTCCACAAGCACATCTGGATCTACCTGGCCCTCTACGCGGTGATGATTCCGTTCATCCTCATGGCGGCCGAGCGCGAGGGGTTTCAGAACACCTACCCGTTCGTGCCGGGGGCCAAGACGAACGTCGATACGTTCGTCCGCTGGGAATTCGCTTACCTGGCCCAGTTCGTCGCTCTCGAGGCGTTCTTCCGGGGGTACTTGCTGTTCACCCTGGAGAAGCGTTTCGGGTGGAACGCGATCTTCGTGATGGTCGTGCCCTATTGCATGATCCACTTCCACAAGCCGGCACCCGAGTGCTTCGGAGCGATCATCG
>JABSRK010000030.1 GCA_013213915.1 Planctomycetota bacterium | reverse complement strand
TCGCAAGGCCGCGCTCCGCGCGCTACGGGAGATCACAGGGAAGACGTACGGCTACGACCTCTCCTTTTCCGTGGCCGAGAACGCTGCAGCCATCGCCGACTGGAAGAAGGCGGTCGCGCCCATGGGCAAGTAGCGCTGCGTGTGCCCGGGTGGGCTGGACCCCTGGGTTCCAGGTGGGATTCACGGGGCGATCCTGGCTACCAGCGACCGCCGCCACCACCACCACCACCACCGCTACCGCCGCCACGTCCGCCCCCATCGGGACGCGCGTGGGCTTCATTGACACGGATATTGCGACCGTCGACGTCAGCGCCGTCGAGGGCTTCGATGGCAGCCTGCGCTTCGGATTCGGACGACATTTCTACGAACGCGAAGCCGCGGGGGATCCCGGTGTCGCGGTCCGTTACGAGGTGGACGTCCACGACGGTGCGTCCGTCCTCTGCGAACGCCGCGCGAAGGGAATCTTCAGTGGTCGAGTAGTTCAGGTTGCCGATATACAGGCGCTTACCCATGGTCTCTTCCAGTTTCAGCACCACGCGGGGAGGCCGGGGCCATGGTGCAGGCTGTCCAAAGAAGGGTGGAGCGTACCACCGGACGACAGGGAGGCGAAAGGCCAGGTGGGCACCTGTCGGCGCCTTACCGGATCGATCCGCGTGACCCCCTCTCCGCACCTGTTTCATCACGAGAATGGCCGAGGCGCACCCGCTCTTGGAGCTAAGATGAACCCTCCCGTCCCTCGGAGCGGACATCACGGGGGATCACCATGAAGACCTTCGTTTCCATCCTGCTTCTGCTTCCAGTGTCGTTGCTGACGTCGCCAGGCGTCCCGACGGAGCGCATCCACCGTCTGCTCGATGGCAGCCATGTCCAGGGTCGTGCACGGTTGTCCCCGACCGAGGTCCGACTCCAGACGCCATTCGGCGATCGTGTCATTCCCCGTGGAGACTACGTGGGGCCGCAACAGGTCCGCCTGGAGGACTTGAAGACCTGGTACCGCGACGCGACGGGTGCCATCGCGGATCGTGATCTGGCGGGCCATCGACGTATAGCGGAGGAGTGTCGGGCGCTCGGCTACATGACCGGGCTTCGCCGTGAGCTCAACGTGATCTTGAAGACCGACACCGATGATCGCTGGGCGCGGGCGCTTCTCGACCGGCTCGCGAAGGACTACCGGGTTCACAGGCTCGAGGGCGCAAGCAAGGGCAAGGAGCTGCGGAGGTACATCGATTTTCTGTTCGAGGATCTCGCCCGGCGCGACAACGTCGGCGCGGTGTTCGCGGGGTCGAAGGTGCGTGGCCTGGCGAAGGACCTGGTCTACCGGCCGGCCATGAAAGCGCTCAAGCACTCCAAGCCACGGGTTCGCTGGCTCGGCGCGCACGTGCTACGTGGCTACAGCGGCAAACCGAATCGCGTCCAGGAGTTGTTTCGTCGTTCCTTGCAGGACGGGGTGTGGGCTGTACGTCGTGAGTGCGTCCGTTCACTGAAGGCGACGGGGGGCGCGTCCCTGGTCAAGCTGTACGAAAAGCAGCTCACGAACCCGAAGCAGATGCTGCAGGTGAGATCTGCGCAGGCTCTGGGCGAGCTTGGCTTCGAGGCGGCTGCCCGTCCCCTGGTGAAGGTGCTCGCGGATACCTGGAGGCCGAATCGGGTGCACATCGTCAACACGCGCCAGGTCGCGTACGTCAAGGACTACGATGTGGAGGTCGCCCAGACCGCGTTCATCGCCGATCCGGTGGTGGACGTCCTCCAGGAAGGCACCGTGCTGGAGGTGGCGCTCATCAGCGTCAGCATCGTCCGCCGCGTCTATCGCGATGCGCTCGTACGCGTCACCGGGGTCGACTTCGGGGTCGATCCCAAGAAGTGGCGTGCCCACCTCGACGCAAAGTGATCACTTTTCTTCGGCGATGCCGATGACGCCCTGGGCCACGCGGGCGCCAGCCGCACCGGTGGGCTGGCTGGTCAGGTCGTCCGCGCCGGCGTGAATGATGATCCCGCGGCCCACGATCGAGTCATGTCCGTTGAGCTGGATCATCTTGTCGACGCGCTTGTACGTCGCCTTGCCGTCGGCGCCCGCTTCCAGGTTGCCCAGGTCGCCATGGTGACGCTCGGCGGCGTCCGGCCCGCCGTGCTTGGCGCCGGTCGGGTTCCAGTGTCCCTTGGTGCACTTGCCGTCCAGGCAGGTGACGTCGCCTAGCTGGTGGATGTGGAAGCCGTGTTTGCCGGCGGCGAGGCCGGCGACTGTCGCTTCTACCAGGACGCCGCCCTCTTGCTGGGTGAACGTGATCTTCCCGGCGATTGCTTCGTTCCCCTTGGTGCCGGCCAACTGGACGATGGCCTTGGTCGTCGTCGTGTGCGGAGCGGCGCCACTGCCCGTACTGACGTTTTCGTCCGCACCGTCCGAGCAGGCGGCGACGAGAACGATGATGGCGAGAGCGGTTGTCGAGATAAAGGCGATGGCGCGACTCATGGTTGGATCTCCCGTGGGGGCTTCGGCTCTGACGGAGCGTGGGATGGCCATCATAGGCACGGCTCGATTCGCGGCAACCGAGCCTCAGGGTCCGTGTTGGTGGAACAGATCGCGGAGCGCTACGCGGGCGCCCGAGACGCCGAACCGGTCCTGCAGCGCCTGCAGTTCCAGTTCAACCGTGCCCAGGGTCCAGCACGCGTCGTGGGGGAGGTGCTCCAGGGGCTCTCCCTCAGCGTTCAGCGGGCAGATGTCCCGGGACTCGGTGATCTCCCCATCCTCCGTCTCCTCGAACCAGAGCAGGGGGAGCCCCTGGGTGCGACACACGAACGGGCGGTCCTCGTAGATCCGGCATCCGCCGTCTCCGTCGAGAAACGCGCACGCGCCTTGGGCGTGAGGAGTTCCTTCGCGCAGGAGCGCTCCGTGATGCTGACGGATGCGCTCTGCTTCGACCTCGAAGACGGTCAACGCATCGACGCAGCAGTCCTTGCAACCGAGGCGGCACTGCAGCCTTTCGCCATGGCGCGCCGCGAGCTTGGACGCATCCGCATCGACGCGCCCATGCAGAGCTTTGAGCGTTTTCAGGGAGTCTCTTGTCACCTCAGGGGCCCACGGGTCTTCTCAGTATCCCGACCGTCGTCAGTTCTTGCGGAGCGCGTTGATCTCGGCCATTGCGGCCTTCAGACGTGGTCCCTTGAGCACGCGCTTTGCGACCTCTCCCACATAGTCGCAGGCCTTCTCCCGCCCCACGCTTCGTTCCGGCAGGCACGCGGTCCGTGCGCGCAGCATCAGCGGACGCAGCTTCGTCGGGCCGTGCCACGCGGGGATCAGCTCGTCGAGCGCCTTGGCCGCGTCATCTAAGTTTCCCCGGTACACCGCGGCGAGGGCGTCGATCAGCTGCCCTCGAGGTGTGGTTGCCTCGGGCCGCTTGGCGCCGAGGACCTTCTTCAGCCGCACACCGAGCACCGCGGGCTCGGCCCACGGCAGCTTCACTTTCATGAG
This sequence comes from Planctomycetota bacterium, assembly GCA_013213915.1. Taxonomy (GTDB): domain Bacteria; phylum Planctomycetota. The sequence continues at coordinate 14,779 of JABSRK010000030.1, read as the reverse complement.
CCCGTCGGCGCCGATGATGAGCGCCGGCGTCGGCAGGTCGCCGAAGAGCGCGCGGCTCTGGTCGTCCATGGAATCGACGAGGAGCGTGCCCACGAGGGAGAGCTCTTTACGGGTGCGCCCCGCGAGGGCGCAGCGTTCGTCGTACGTCGTCGGCTGTGCGATGTCCTTGAAGGACATCTGGCGCGCGTGGGGCTCACGCTGGTACACGGTGATGAACAGGACGTCATTGCGACCGGCGTACTTCTTCTCGAGGCTCCGTAACCCGACGGAGTTGCGACGGAAGGGCGGTCACGTGTATGCGGCCTTGATCAGGACGATGGTGCGTCCGAGGTGCTCGTGGAGCGAGTGGACGCGTCCGTCGAGCGTCGCGAGGACCAGGTCGGGTACGAATGCTCCGACTGCTGGGGCGGCTTCGGCGAAGCTGACCCCGTCGTAGCGGCCGGTCCACCGTTTCTCCATCTGCGCGGCCGCGAGCGCCGCCAGCAACACCAGGCACGTGATCGATCTCATCGCTTGCTCTCCTGCTCACGCACGACGCGAAACCCGAAGTCGTCCGCCCGCACCGAGGGGCGATGATACATCCGGAAGCTGTTGCGGAGGTACATCCCGTCCAGGACGAACGACCCGCCTCTCAAGACACGGTGGGGGGGAAGGCCCGGAACGGCCGTCGGGGCGTTCTTGTAGACGTCGGCGACCCACTCGAACGCATTGCCCGTCATGTCCCGGACTCCGAAGCCGTTCTGGCCGAACGAGCCCACCTCCCGTAGCCGACCGCTCTCCTGGTTGGCGCCGGAGGTGCGGTAGATGTTCCCGTACGCATACACAAATGACTCGGGGCCGCGAGCGGCCTTCTCCCACTGGCTCTCGTTCGGCAGGCGATGTGTGCGTCCTGTGGTGCTCGTGAGCCACTCGCAATACGCGGCTGCCCCGAACCAGCTCATGGTGATGACGGGTTCGTTGGGCCGCGTGGCCGTCCATCTCTCACCCTTGCGGGCGATGCCCAGCTTGCGGCTCTTGAGAGAGAGCCAGCGATCGTCCACTTGGGGGGCCGCGTTGAGAAACGCGGCGAACTGCGCGTTCGTGACCTCGTCGCGACTGATCCAGAACGCGGGGACCGTGGTGACCCTGGCCGGACGCTCGTCTTCTTGTCCGACGCCGAGCACGTCCCCGCGCAGCGCCGGACCGGCGGGGATCCAGCACCAGCCGTCTTCGGGCGGGGGAGGCGGTGTGACGCGCACCACGAGCACTTCAGGCCGCGTTGCTCTGCGATGCAGCGGCAATGGCAGGCGCACGACGCGGTCGCCATGACGCGCCTCGACCCAGTACACCCCTTGCGGCAGACGCAGGTCGTGCCGCTTGCCCTTGCCGAGGACGCGAATGCGTTCGCTCGCGTCGTCGGTGACCTGGAAGAGCGCCAGCGTCATGGCTTGCGGATTCTCGATCCGGACCGCGCACTGCGGTGCGACGAGTGTGAGGAGCGTGACGAGGAGTCCCATGGATGCATCGTGCCATACGGATCTCCATGTAGCATGACCCGATGGCGCAACCCGAATTCGTTTCGCTGAACGATCGCTACGACCCCGGCACCACCCCCGAAGACGCGGCCCAGGCGTTTCACGAGATCATGAGCAAGCGCCGGACGGTGCGCGAGTACTCGGACCGTCCCGTATCCGAGGAGACCATCCGCTGGCTCATCCGCTGCGCCGGATCGGCGCCGTCAGGGGCGAACAAGCAGCCGTGGCGCTTCGTCTGCGTCAAGGACCCGGACACCAAGCGCGAGATCCGCCTCGCCGCCGAGGAGGAGGAGCGTGCGTTCTACGAGCGCCGCGCAGGTAGGGAGTGGCTCAAAGACCTCGAACCGTTGGGCACCGACTCGTCCAAGCCCTTCATCGAGATGGCCCCCTGGGTGATCGTCGCCTTCAAGCTCACGAAGGCCGACGACGGCGGCAACGTCTACTACATCAACGAGTCCGTCGGCCTCGCGTGCGGGTTTCTCCTGGCGGCCGCACACGCTGCCGGTCTCGCCACCTTGACTCACACGCCGAGCCCCATGGGTTTCCTCTCCAGGGTGCTCGGCCGGCCCGAGCACGAACGGCCGTTCCTGTTGATCCCCGTCGGCTACCCGGCCGACGATGTACGCATCCCCAAGGCGGCGCTGTCCAAGAAGCCCCTCGACGAGATCATGTTGGTCAGGTGACCACGAAAAAAGGCCGCCTGCTCCGGGGTGCGGAGCGTGGCGGCCTCTCTCGGCGCGTCGCCGTCTACTGGAAGACGATGCGCACGGCCTGGGACAGGGAGATGCCGTCCGAGACGTTGGGCGCGATGATCGCCATCTGGCCCGACAGGGCGATGGCGAACGGGAACGAGAAGTTCACGTTGAAGTTTGCGAAGGGCGGGCCGTTGCTGAACGTGCTACCGAACCATGTGGAGAAGGCCGGGTCGGCCAGGTCCAGGTTGATGATCTGGCCGCTCGCGGTGGAGATCGGGCAGGTGCTGCGCGGGACGAGCGGGTAGTTGCCCGACGCGAAGTCCCACTGCTGGCCGCCCAGGAAGCTCAAGAAGTTGATGTTGTGGGTCGACCCGATGATCGCGTTGGTGATCGCGGGGGCCGAGCCGTTGGAGAGCAGGCCGCCGATGTCCAGCGACGCGTTGAACGAGTTCAGCTGGTACTGGGGCAGGGACGGGACGCCGATCAGGTTGACGGTCGCCGTCGAGGGAGCGGTGCCGGGCTTGAACAGCCCAATGGTCACCGAGGTCGGCGCGGTGTCCGAGTCGAACCAGTAGTTGTAGAGGGTGCCCCAGCGCAGCGCGTTGCCGTTGGTGTTCTGCTGGAAGGTCTGGGTCGACATCCACGCCGGACCCGTGCTGGTTCCGCTGCCCGTCCAGTCGATGCTGTTGGACGGATCACCGCTATGGTGCGCGATGTCCTTGAACCCGAGGTTGGACACCGTGGCGTTGCAGCCCGTGTTGATCGATACCGAGCCGGCCGAGCGGTGCGAGTTCAGGTTGTGGATCGCGAATTCCCAGTGCGTATACGAGCTGCCGGCGATGGGGGTGCCCTTGTAGGCGACGATGAAGCGGCCGTCGTTGGCCACGTCGAGGGTGACGATGTTGACCTGCGGATCGACCGCCTGCCATGCGTAGATCGCCGCCTGTTGCTGCACCGTGGACCCGGACCAGCTGAAGTTGTAGTTGCCGCTGCTGCCGGTGACGCTCACCCGGCGGTAGCTGGCGTTGTTGTTGTCGTTGCCGTTGAACGCGTCCTCCGGGTGGATGTACTGTCCCTCTGCGAAATACACAGCGCCGGTGTTCAGGCTGGGAGTGAGATCCGAGTACGCCATTTGCAGACGGCGATCGACGGTGCTGCTCGCGGCGGGCATGCCCTGGGAGTGGGGCATGGGGAAGGCGCCCGTGGACGCGTTGACCTCGTAGCGTGGCCCGAGGCCGCTCTGCTGGCCGTTGAGTCCGGAGCTGTAGGGGTCGGAGCAGCCGACGCCGAGCGCGTTGCCGTTCGGATACGCGTTGCAGGACCCGCACAAGGTTTGCTGGAGCGCCGTGAAGCCGTGCTTCAGCCATGACATGCCGATCATCTCGAACCGGCCGTTCTTCAGCCGGTACATGTTCTGGCCGATTACCGGATGAACCGGGGTGCCTGCCTGCCAGGTGAGCGGTTGCGTTCCGATGTTGCACGAGGTCGTGCCGATGGAAATGGAGTAGGTGAGGCCGTTGCCTCCCCAGGTGCTCGGACCGGTGAGCGCGCCGACGATCACGTCGGGCCCGGTCTGGGCGAAGCCGGCTGCGGGAAACAGGGCCACCAGGATGGCGACCGCCAGGACGGGTTTGTTGTTCATGACGCCTCTCTCGCTTGGTGGCGGAGGAAGATCTCGTCGGTTGGGCGACGCGAACCCGAGTGTATCACCCGCGGGGCGACCGGGGGAGGGCTCAGAAAGGTGTGCAAGTCATTGTGCTGGGGTGATTTGCGAGCGCAGAGGCATTCGTGCGTGCGCGGCGAGAGGGCAGGTGCTCCCTCGAACGGGGCCCCGAGGCTGTTTCTCCTCGGGGCGTGATCCGAGGGCCTCGAGCTTCTCGCCCCTGCTTCCGTGGTGAAAGCGAGCCCCGGAACATCGTCAGGTCTGTGACCCCGTTCTCGTTCAACTCGGGAGGCCTGGGAATCTCCGTGACCGAACCATAGTCCGGACGGAGGAGCTTCGGCATCTGCGCGCGGATCGGGTTCTCCAAGATGTCGGGGCCGCAACCGCTCATCTGCCGACGTGCGGCGTCCTGCATCTCATCGACGTGCTGACGGCGTCAGGTCTCGACGTTGCGGTGCCAACTGCAATCCCGTTCGACCTCGATCGGCGAGAGGACCGGTGCCACGAATCGAAGTGCGGCTCGATCGGGAATGGGCCCGCACGTTTCGTTCGATGCGACGAAGAGCAAGAGGTTCGTGTTCGTTGTCGGCGGGCAACCTGTGCGCGCGCGTTCGTTGCGCGCACCGCGTATCGACGATCCGCTCTGTTGACATACGGGGTCGTCACGTTTACGCTCACCGATAGGTTGGGGCTTCTTTTCGTCCCGTCGCATTGAGTGGCGACGGGCACGAAGATGCAGCAGTGGCGTTCCGTCGCTGCACCCGTCAACACGGACGTGGTGCACGCAAACGGCGGAGAGGGCTCGCATCAGAGTCTCGGATGACTGGCATTGACGCCCCGGGCGGGGCGATGGGGGAGCGTCCGTGAAAAGGTTGCTGTTCGGACTGAATGTCGTGTTGTGCGGTGTGCTGTTGTTCTTCGTGCAGAGAAACGCGCGCGACGCCGCTGACCAGGAGGCGTGGACGTACGGAACCGCGGAGGTGCTGCCCGGCAAGGACATCCACGTGAACCCCTCGGGGCGCCGCTGGCGCCAGGAGTGGGTCATCGACTTCGGGACGGACATGGTCGAGGAATCGGGGACATCCGAGCCTCCGGACGGTGCCGTGCGGCTCGAGCCGCACGTGCCCGTCATGGTGCGATGGCTGTCCACGCGCACGCTCGCGGTGACGCCGGTGCGGCCGCTCGAACGCGCGCGGCGCTACGCGCTGCACGTCGATCCGCAGCTGAAGGCGCTCGATGGGCGCCGTGTTCCGGACGACCTCGACCTCATGATCGAAACTGACCGGCTGCGTCTCGTGGCGCTGATGGTCGTCGAAGAGGGGGGGGACGTTCGTCCCCGCCTCATGGCGACCTTCGATCTTCCTGTGGAGGCGGGGACCTTGCGGAAAGCGCTACGGGTGCGGTCGGGCGGAAAGGTGCTCCCGGTCGAGGTCGAGGATGCGTCCTCACCCGATGAGCATGCTCTGGTGATTCGATTGGGTGGGGAGGGAGATCCGCCGCGTGCGGTCACGGTCGAGGTCGATGGGAGGCTGCGCGCACGCGTCGGCGACCTTTCCATGGGAAGGACCGTGACTCGCGAGGTGGTGTTGCGGGAGGCTCTGCGGATCCTGCGCGCGCAGCCCGGCGAGCACGGGATCGACCTGACCTTCAACCGCGGAGTGGCGTTGCCGGATGACGGCCTCGTCACACTCCGGCCCGCGGTGCCGTTTCAGATCGTCCGGCGCTCGTCGGGCCTGCGCATCCTTGCCGACCTGCCCGCGGGACAGGGCGTACGCGTCATCCTCGCGTCCGGGTTCCCGGGGCACGGGCGCGCTCGCGTCGAGGAGCCCATCGAGCGCACGGTGTGGGTTCCCGACGCTCGGCCCAAGCTCGCGTTTGCCGACGGCGGCCGGGTGCTCTCGTCCCTCGCGTGTCCCGAACTGGCGTTGCGCGGCGTCAACGTGAGCCGCGTCGAGGTCTCGGTGCGGTGGGTTTACCCCAACAACCTCGTCCGGCTCGCGCAGCGGGGGCGCCAGTGGTCCCCCTCCGACGGCGTCTCGAGAACACCCCGCAAGCGTGAAGTGACGCTGGGAGTCCCGCGCAACGAGCCGTTCCTCGAGCGTGTCGGGCTGGCGGGCCTGCTCGATGGCAACGCGCGCGGTGTCCACGAGATCCGCGTCAAGGATCTCGATGGCAACGCGTACGAGATCCGCCGTGTCATCCAGGTCACCGACCTCGGGGTGACGGTGCGCGCCACCGACGGTGCGATCGCCGTACACGTGGCGAGCCTCGGGAAGGGAATCGACGTCGCCGACGCGACGGTCGAGGTGCTGACGCCGACCAACCAACTCCTGTGCGCAGGCGGAACCGACGCGCGCGGGGTCACCGTCATGGAGTACGAGCGTACGACGGACGACATGCGGCCATACCTCGTCAAGGTCATCAAGCTGCGGGACCTCTCATACGTCGACCTCGACGGGTTCGCCGTCGAGCTCGCGACCGACGCGTTCGGCGGCCGGGCGCGCGCATCCGGAGTCGAGGCGTGGCTGCACGCGGATCGCGGGGTCGTCCGCCCGGGCGGGACGCTGCGGGTGCTGGGACTCGTGCGCGGTCTCGATGGCGCGGCGCCGGTCGACGACGTGCTCGACGTTACGTGGAAGGACCCGGCGGGAAGGCCTCGGTCCCACTCCCAGGTCGAGGTGCCGGGTTCAGGGCTGCTCGTCCTCGAGCACGACACTGGTGAGGGCGCGCCAACAGGAACCTGGAGCGTCGAACTCGCGGCGGGCGGTGACGTGGTCGGTCGCACGGCCGTGCGCGTCGACGCGTTCGTGCCCGAGCGTCTCGAGGCCGAGGTCGTTCCGGTGGGCGACCTCGTGGTGGGCGAGGAGGGGTCGGTCCAAGTCCGCGGCCGCTGGCTCGAGGGCAGTCCGGCGAAGGGGCTGGTGGCGAAAGTGTTCGTCCGCTTCGACCACGGCCGCTGGTCACCCGGAGGCTTCGAGGGGTTCCGGTTCGACGACCATGCGAAGGGCGCGCCTGCCGGGACGCAGACTCCGATCACCGCGGTGCTCGACGAGGAGGGGTGCGCGCGGGTGCGCTTCGAGGTGCCGGCCGACACCGGCGCGACGCAGACCCTGCGCGCGCGGCTGTCCGTCGAGCTCATGGATCCGTCCGGCCGTGTTGTCCACGCGGGCTTGATTCGCGATGCCCTGCGGCGGGACGTCCACCTCGGCATCCGCGCGGAGAAGAGCGGCGCGGTCTCCCTGGTTGCGATCGACCGGCGGCTCGAGCCTGTCGACGTGGCCGAGCCGGTGACGCTCGAAACCCAGCGTCGCTGGTGGACGTGGAGGCCGGTCGCTCGGGGGCGATCCTGGCGGTACGAAACCGAGATGCAGTCCGAGGTCATCGGGACGCAAATGGTCCGTCTCGTGAACGGGCGCGCGGACATCCGCCTCGAGTTGCCCGACGTGTCCCCTTCGAGGATCTACGGGTCGTGGATCGGCATCGTCGCCCGGCTGGGCGACGTCGTGGTCTCGGCGCAACCCGGTCGCTCGGGGATGCGCCCCGATCGCCTGCGAGTCACCGGCCCCGGCGCGCCCGTACGCGCCGGGCAGCCGTTTGAGGTCCTGGTCGACAGTCCGATGGCGGGTCGCGCGTTCGTGACCGTCGAGGGGCGCCGGGTGCATGTAGCTCGCACAGCGACTCTCGCACGCGGACGTACCAGGCTCGTCCTGCAGCTCGACGAGGACCCCAAGGACCCCAACGTGCACGTGGTCGTCACGGCGCGTGCACCGCTGGCTCGGACGTCCAAGGGCGCCGCGCCTTTCTGGGTCGTGGGCGGGACGTCGGTCGCGATCGACCGCATGGAGAGACATGCGGACATTGCGATCGATGTTCCCGAACGCGTCCTGCCCGAGAGCCCCGTCGACGTGAAGATCCATGCGCCGGGTGCCACCGACGCGTGGGTGGCGGTCGTCGACGTGGGCATCCTCGGCATCACCGACCACGCCGACGCCGATCCGTTCGGCTGGTTCACGGCGCGGCGCCGGTGCACGACCCGTGGCGCCGACTCGGGACGCGCGCTCATCACGACTGTCCGGTTCGATCCGGGCGTGATCGTCGGCGGTGACGGTGGCGACGGGCTCCTTGGCCCGCGGCTGCGGGGCAGCACGAGCAGCCTCATCGAGACGCTCGTCCTCGGCAAGCGCGTGGCGCTCGACGCTGGTGGTCGCGGCACGGTGCGGCTGAAGCTGCCGCCGTACGAGGGGCGGGTGAGAGTTGCCGTCGTGGCGGCGGGGCCGCGGCGGATGGGAGCCGCCGCGCGCGACGTCGCGGTCAGCGGTCCGATCGGGCTGCGCGTGGCCATGCCGCGCATGCTCGCGCCGGGGGACGAGAGCCGGGCGACGATCACGGTGCGCAATGGGACGGGGGTTGACGCGGAGATGAAGATCGTCGTGAGCGGGTTCGGGGGGGTGAAGGTCGGGGCGGCACCAACGGTGCTCACGATGCGTGATGGAGAGCTGCGCACCTTCGATCTGCACCTGCAGGCTGAACCTACGATTGCCGCGCACCGTGCAGTCAGGACTGGGCGAAGGGAAGAAGGCGGCGCTCTCTTCAGCGGCGTCAAGATCGTGGCATCGGCGGCGGAGCACCGACGCGAAGCAGTCGGGAAGGTCGTCGTACGGCCGCCGGCGCTGTGGGCGGCAGAGCGGATCGGGATCGTGGCCGATGGCCGCGTCGAGGTCACCGTGCCCGACGGGTGGCTGGCCGGTACCCGCGGCCGCGTCGTTGTTCACCAGGACCCCGATGCCCGGCTCCTCCCCGGATTCGAGGCGTTGCTGCAGTATCCGTACGGCTGCGTCGAGCAGACGACGTCACGATGCCGCGCGTTGCTGGCGTGCGCGCGCATTCTGCCGCGTCTGTACGGCGACGGGGGACGCACACCAGACGCGAAGGGACTCCTCTACGCGGGTATCAACCGGCTGCTCGCCATGCAGACCCGGCGCGGCGGTCTCGGGTGGTGGCCGGGGGCACGCACGGATTACCCGTTTGGAACGGTGTACGCGCTCGACCTCCTGCTCGATGCGAAGGCCTCCGGGTTCGGCGTCCCTGCGGTGCCGCTCGCGCGGCTCGTCGACCGCGCGTGGGCGCTGCTGCGCACGGCCGAGGACACGTCGCTGCGGATTTACGGCGCCGCGGTGCTGGCCCGCGCCGGACGTCCGGTCGGACCGTGGCTCGCGCGGTTGTCTGAGGTCGTGACTCGTCCCGAGGACCGCGCGAACGCGGCCATGGCGCTCGCGCTATCGGGGCAGGTGGCGCAGGCACGCAAGCTGCTCGACGAGCCGATCGGCGCGACGGCTTCGGGCCGCGAGAGCAACGGGATGCTGCGCTCGCCACTCCGGGCGCGGGCGCTGGAGCTCAAGGCGCGGCTGTCCGTGACGCCGACGGACCCGCGCGTGCCGAAGCTCGCGCAGGAACTGTCCGACGCGCTGCTGCGCCCGTCCCGGCTCACGACCCAGGAGCTCGGCCGCTCGGTCGACGCGCTGGCGTCCTGGTTCGCGACGAGGCAGGACGGTCCCGGGTTCAGTGACGCCCGCGTCGAGGTCGGTGGCAAGACGTACGCTCTCGAGTCCGGGAAGCCCGTGGAGTTCGATCTCGCAGGCGGCGAGACGCTAGTGGTCACGTGCGACGGGAAGCTGTTCGGGCTCCTTGAGATCGACGGGCACCGTATCGGTGTCGCGCCGTCGGGCGACGAATCCGTCAGGCTCAAGCGCACGATTATCGACGTCAACACGGGCAAGGAGGCCGAGAGCTTCCGGCGCGGCGGCGTCTACGACGTTCTCATCTCCGGCTCGACGGGCGAGACGCTCGACAACGTCTTGTTCACGGACATCGTGCCAGGCGGCTTTGAGGTCGAGTCAAAGAACTTGCCGTCGGGTCACCGCAATCGCGACTTCATCGCGATCGATCGGCGCGAGGCCCGAGATGATCGCGTGCTGCTCTTCCACAGCGGCACGCTGCCGAACGAATTCCGGTTGAAGTACCGGATGCGCGCGACGTTCCCCGGCAGCTACCAGGTCCCGCCGCTGGCCATCGAGGCGCTCTACGAGCCCGGGCGCCGCGTCGAGTTTGCGACGACGGGGAAGGTAGAGGTGATCAAGTGAGAGAGGAAGGAGGCACGAGCGGGGGCCCCCGGCGCTCTGCTTCCCCGCGGCCATCGGCGGCGCGGAGGTGGATGCGGCGTGCGTGGCGTCTGCTCTTGCTGGTCGTGCTGGTAGGGGTCGCCGAACGTGGGGCTGACGTCATCGACCCGTACCCTCTTCACCTGCTGGACCGGTTTTCTGAGTCGCGGCAGGTGACGGGGCGTGACGGGGAGCTCCTGCGCCTCGTACCCACGGCCGACGGCGAGCGTCGGATCCACATGGACCTGGATGACTTCTCGCCGCACGTGAGGGCCGCTGTCGTCGCCGCCGAGGACCGCCGCTTCGGTGAGCATTCCGGCGTCGACGCAATCGCGATCGCGCGGGCGGGCATCACGTCGGCGCTGCGGGGGCGCGTGGTGTCCGGCGCGTCGACGCTGCACATGCAGCTCGTGCGGATCATCGAGCCGCACTCAAGGACGTTGCTCGGCAAACTGCATGAGATGCGCCGGGCGCGGCAGCTCGCGCGGGTGCTCGACACGGACGCCGTTCTCGAGGCGTACCTCAACCTCGCGCCGCTGGGCGGCACGCTGCGCGGCTTTCCGGTGGCGGCGCTGAGGTGGTTCGGCAAGAGCGCGCGGGACCTTGCACCCGAGGAGGCGGCGACCCTTGCGGCGATGCTGCCGGCGCCGACCCTGCGATGTCCGGACCGCAACGCAGACGGATTGCGGCAGGCGCGCGACCGGATCCTCGACGCGATGTGTCGCCGGCATGACCTCGATCGCCCGGCTTGGCGTCGCGCGCGAGCGGCTCCGTTGGGGGCGAAGGTCCACCGCTGGCCGTGGCGCGCTCCCCACTTCTGCGACCTCATGCTTGCGACCGACGATCGCACGCGGATCGCGACATCGGTCGAACCCGAACTACAACGTACGCTCCAGGAGTTGGTGCGTCGCGAGCATCCGGCCGGCGTCGACGGTGTGGCGCTCGTGGTACTCGACCGCGAGTCGAAGGAGACCGTCGCGCTGGTGGGCTCGCGATCGTGGCGGGAGAGCCAGGTCAACGCGGCGACGGCGCGGCGTTCGGCGGGCAGTACGCTCAAGCCGTTCATCTATGCGGTCGCACTTGACCTCGGTGCGACGGGACCGGACGCGATCGTGTCGGACGCCCCCATCCGGTTCCGCGACTATGCACCGTCGAACTTCGACAAGACGTGGTCGGGGCCCGTGCGGACGGCTGTTGCGCTGCGCCGATCGCGCAATGCGCCCGCGGTCCGCATCCTTCGCGCTGTCGGGGTGGCGCGCTTCCGCGACCTGATCGTTGCGCTCGGTCTGGATCCCGGGAGCACCGCGATTCACCTCGACGCTGCGCTCGGAACGGTGGCGGTCACTCCCCTGTCGCTCGCGCGCGCGTACCTTCGATTCGCCGATCCCGACGCGGAGGTACCCCACGCGTTGCCGTTCGCTCGCGCGCGGGTCCTCGACGTCCTCCGGCAGACGTCGCCCGATCCGCTCACCTGTCCGGTTGGCCTTGTCGCGTGGAAGACCGGCACCTCGTCCGGCCGCCGCGACGCCTGGTGCGTCGGCGTCACCGACCGCCACGTGTTCGTCGCGTGGCTGGGCAACCTGCGCGGCCGTGGCGCCGCCGACCTGGTCGGCTCGCGGTCGGCCGCCAAGCTCCTGGCAGTGTCGGTGTCGCTGGTCGAGAGCGGCCCGTAGGGCCCTCCCAAATCCGCCCGTCAGGGTGCATGGGCAGCCACATGTTCCCGCGGGCGGCCCACCAATCGGTGTGGGCTATCGCCGCGTTTGCTTCCTTGGTGACAGGGAACCGAGAAACGCGATCAGGTCCGAGACCTCGTCCTCGTTCAACTCCGCAGGCTTGGGGATCTTGGTGACCGAACCATAGGTGGGACGGAGGCGCTTCGGAATCTGCGCGAGGATCGGGTTCTCCAAGATGCTGGGGGCGCAGCCGCTCATCTGCCGGCTTCCGGCGCTCTGCATCTCATCGACGTGCTGACGGACGCAGGTCTCGAGGTCGGTGACCGAGCCGTCGCGGAAGTACGGCGCCGTGTTGGTGATATCCCACAGGGTCGGCGTCTGGGCGCCTCGGGCCTGGATGGAGATGCCGCCCGTGCCGTATCCGCCTGGACGTTCCTGCGGATTGGCGCCAAGCACGTCCTCGAGGGACTGGCCCTTCCTGGCCTTGTCTGGCGTGAGGGGGTCGGGGCGCCGCTTGCGTTCGTGGCGCACCTCGTCCGCGCGCCTCTCGACGAGATCGCGCAGGCGGTCCCGTTGCTTGCGCGTCTGTCGTTTCGCCCGGAGACCGTCGATCGGCGTTACCAGGTGGATGCGTCCGTCCGACAGGTAGTTGCCCGTGTGACACGCGGCGCACTTGCCGCGGCTGCGGAATACCTGTAGCCCGCGCAACTCTGCGTCGGATAACGCGTCTATGTCGCCTTCCACGAAGCTTCGATAGGGAGAGCGTGGCACCTCGGCGGTTCTCAGGAACGCGGCGATCGCCTTGCCGATGCGATCGCCGTTGATGCCGGCGCCCCGCTTGCCGAATGCCTCGTCGAACCTCTGGCGCAGACCGTCTACCGCCTTGAGCGTACGGATCACCTGACCCATCGAGTTTCCCATCTCGATCGGGTTCTCAATGGGCGTCAGGCAACGCTCTTCCAGGGAGAGCAGCGGGGCCCGCTTTGGCCTGCCGCGCGGCCGCCGTGCCGGTTTCGGCAGCTCGCCGAGGAATCCCGGGTGCAGCGCGATACCCCACAAAGTGGGGCTGTTGCGTCCGACCTCGGTCTCGAAGATGCCACGACTCTCGGTGAGGCCGTCAGCGAAGGCCTCCGCCGGATCGTGGCATGTGGAACAGGCGATCTTGCGGTTGCGCGAGAGCAGCGGGCTCTCGAACAGGAAGCGGCCAAGCTCGACCTTCTTTGCGGTTACGGGGTTGTTGTCCGGGTCCTTGGGGCGGAAGCGTCCGGGCTCGTGCTGAGCCGGGAGGACTGCCGTGAAGGCTACGAGCAGGGCTGTGGTCCAGATGGTATTTGCCATGTGTTTGGTCCTTGAACACCGTTGGGATCGGTGTCGGAGTACTCACAGGACGGCCGCCCTGGCGGCAGGTAACAGGCCGGGATCCACCCTCAGCGGGGGTTCAGACCCCCTCCGGGGACAGAATCGTCGATGAGCAGGCGACGGATCTGGCCTCGCAAACGACTCCATACGCGCCAGCTGAGGGCGACGGACACGGCGGCCAGGCCCGCCACCAGGCCCCACCACAGCCCCTCGGCTCCCCAGTCGTACTCGAAGGCGAGACCGTAGCCCACGGGGAAACCGATCAGCCAGAACCCGAGGATCGCGGTGATCACGGGTGTCCGCGTGTCGCCGAGACCGCGCAGGATTCCGACGGCGACCACCTGCGCTCCGTCGAAGACCTGGAACACGCCGGCGATGGGGATGAGCACGGCGGCGACGGCGAGCACATCGACCTTGGGCGTCCAGAGTCGGGCGAGCGTCTCGGGCAAGAGGAGGAACAGGGGTGCGAACGCGACCATGACGCCGACGCCGAGGGCGAAGGAGAGAACCGCGGCCCGTCGCGCCCCGTCAGCGTCGTTGCGTCCGACCGCCTGCCCGACCCGCACGCCGGCGGCTCCGGAGATCCCCATGGGCACCATGAACGTCAGCGCCGCGAGGTTGAGCGCGACCATGTGTCCGGCCACGGCTCGCTCGCTGATCCACCCCATCATGATGGCGGTGAACGCGAAGATCCCGAGCTCGAGTTGGTGCTGAAGGCCGATCGGCGTGCCGATTCGCATCATCCGTCCGAGGGCTTTGCGATCCGTCGCGTCACTTCGCCACGGACGCAGGTACGGCCTCAGCTTGGGCCACGCGATGAGGAGCAGGGCCACCGCCACGAAGCACCGCGAGCACACCGTGGCCCACGCCGACCCGACGGCTTCCAGTCGCGGCGCTCCCAGATTGCCGTACACCAGCACCCAGTTCAAAAGGACGTTGACACCGTTCGCGGCGACCAGTGTCCACACGGTGGCCGCGACCTTGTCCATGGCCTGCAGCCCCTGGCGCACGACCGCGAACACGAGCAGCGCCGGGACGCTGGCGGCGCAGATCTGTGAGTACGGCGCTGCGCCGGCGATGACGCCCTCCGGCTGTGCGAGGAGGCGCAATCCGAGCGGTGCCATAAGGAGCATCACGGCGATGGGGATCGAGAGAACCGCGGCGAGGACCAGGCTCCTCTGCAGGGCTCGTGCGATGCTGGTCTCGTCCTTCGCTCCGACGGCTTGCGAGACCAGGGGATCGCTCGCCAGCAGCGCGCCGATCCCGAAGTACAGCCAGAACCACGAGTACGCGTGTCCGATCGCGACCTGCCCCAGCGCGCGTCCCTCCACCGCTTCCCCGGGCAGCTGGCCGACCATGATCGTATCGACGATGCCCATCATCATCTGCCCGACCTGGACCGCGACGACAGGGGCGGCGAGGCGTACGAGGCTCGTGAACTCGCGCTTCCAGGGGGAAGAGGTGGGCGTTGGGGGCGTCATGGCGTGGAGACGATGAACGCCGCGGTGCCGCACAGCGCCGATAGGCTACCGGCGCTCCCAGGGTTCCCGTCCGGGCGTGTCCTTACACGAACAGGTTCAAGCTCCCACCCGGGTGGGTGAAGTCCGGGAACACCGGCCTCGGATCGACACTGAGTCTGGAGGCGACGACCTCGTGGTAGATCTGGCGGAAGTCGATCTGACTTCCCAAGTAGTCCTGGAGCATATCGGCGTTGGTT
>JABSRK010000003.1 GCA_013213915.1 Planctomycetota bacterium | reverse complement strand
GGTGTCGGGGTACACCGCATCTTCCGACTTCCCCAGTACCCCGGGAGCGGTGGGGATCGTTTTCGGCGGTGGTGCGTACGACGCCTTCGTCACCCGCCTCGACACGAGCGGTGCGACGCTGGTCTGGTCCACCTTCCTGGGCAGCGGTGGGGCTGATCATGCATCGGCTCTCGAACTCGACCCTTCGGGGGCGGTGACGGTGGCGGGTTTGACCGATTCCTCCACCTTGCCCACCACGTCCGGGGCGTTCGACACCACCCACGGTGGTGGATATGACGCCTTCGTGGCCCGCCTGCTGCCCGCTGCCGCGCCGCCGCCCTGCCTGGCGGGCGCCTGCCTCGACCTGACCTCGAACGCCACCATCGGCGATACGGTGACGATCGTCCTGCAGTCGCCCTCCCCCAACGCAATCTGCTACGTCCTGGCAGACGCGCAGACGGCGAACTTCCCCGTCGGGACCATCGGCAGCACGACCTACTACTCACACCTGGCGCTGAGCCCGAGCTTGATCCCGCTCGCCGACCCGTCGGGCACCTTCGGAAACAGCCTGACCTACCCGGTCACCGACGCTAACGGCAACTGGTCCCTCAGCCTGAGCGTCCCCAACGACCCCGCCCTCGTGGGCGTGACGTACCACGGTGAAGCGTTCGTGCAGGACCTCGGCCTGCTCCCCAACGGGTTGTTCCACCAGAGCAACCTGCTGACCGTCACGATCCAGTAGGGTCTGCCCCGACGTTGGGAAACCACGACCTCTGCCTGAGGCGCGAGATCATCCATGAAACCTCTCGAGATCTTTGCCGTCATCGCCTTGATCGGCATGGGAGCGTGGATCGCGCTCCGCCTCCGTCGCTGGTTCGCTGCGATCACCCTCAGACGGCGCTTCGCCATCGGCGCGCAAGCCGAGAAGGACGCCGTGCCGCTGCTGGAGCGGCACGGTTACACAATCCTCGACGAGCAGGCCACAGCTCAGAGCATCTTCTGGGTCGATGGCGTGGAGACCGCGTGCACCGTGCGCGCCGACCTGCTGGCGGAGAAGGACGGGCAGCAATTTGTCGTGGAAGTGAAGAGCGGCGACTCGGCGCCGGATCCCAAGTACTCCGCGACCAGGCGCCAACTCCTCGAGTACGAGCACGTCTTTCGCCGCGATGGGATGCTCCTCGCCGACATGCGCGGGGGCACCCTCAAGCGCGTGACCTTCGGGCTTCAGGGAACGCAGCCCCGCGGACAATCGTCCCTGGTCACCTGGATCCTCATGCTCTTCGCCGCGACTGCCGGGCTGTTCCTGGGTCACGCCCTTTGACTCTCCCCGGCAGGTCGTGAACGCGTCGTTGCGCATCCACGACCAGGCCGAAGAGACTGTCGGTCCGTGCCGTCCTACTGGGCGAGGTGGGCCGAGCCGTCAAGAACCTGACGAACTTGTGGCTACAGCCCGATCCAAAGGTAGTTGTTCAGCCCGCTGGGCACGAAATCGATGCGGTTCAGGGTGCCGGGCAGCAGCGAGCCCGACAGACCGGCGCCGGTCGAGGCGGAATAGAAGTCGTAGAGCATGCTTGCCGCGTTGACGGGTCCCCCAGCGAGCCCGGCACCGAACGTCGTGGGGCCGTCATCGGTTGCGCCGCCAGGGCCGCCCGGGCTCATCCCGAGGAATGCGTCGTCCCCGCCGATGGCAACCCCCGGCTGGGGCCCGATCCCCGTGAGGCCGTCCAGGGTGACGACGCCGCTCGGATCGAACTCGATGGCGAACGAGTTGAGGGGCGCCGGCGTGGCGAAGTACGGCACGCCGCTCCAGTCGATGCGGTATCCACTCGTCGCGGTGTTGGTCACCGTCACGTTGCCTCCGGCGTTGGGCGACAAGTCGGTCCAGTAGCCGACGATCTCGGTCTGGCTCAACGCTTCGGCCAACGTCGGGGTGTAGTCGATCCCGGGTGATGCCGAGAACGCCACGCGGCCGTTGGGCGAGATCCACATCTGGGTGTAAGTGGTGCCGTAGAAGGCGATGGATCCGGCGCCCGAGCAGAAGCCCGTCCCGGTCAGGCTGATCTGGATCGGCGTATCGTCGGCCGTCGGGCCGGCAACGCCAGGGCCGCCGACGGTGACGTCGAGCTGCGAAGCCTGGGAGAGCGCGTAGCCGTCGGCGTTGGAGGGATCGATGGCGAGCTGCTGGGCCGAGCCGACGAACGGGCCGCCGGTCGGGACCGGGAAGCTGAACGCGCCCGGATGAGGCACCAGGTTGAGGAGGCCCGCGAAGTTCGGCACACCGCCGTTGAAGCTGAACATGGTCGGGTGGAGGACGTCGATGTTGACCACGTTATTGGGGCTGCTGAGCACCATCGTGGGACCGGTAGCCGCGAAGACGACCGCGATGTCGGTCGGGGTACCGGGCGTGGAGGCCGAGTTCAGGGTGTGCGCGCCGCCAACGCAGGTCGTCGTTTGCGCACCGACATAGGCGTTACCCTGAAGGCCGTCGATGTCGAGGGAGGACACGGCGCTGTTGGTCTGCCAAGCATTCCCGCCAGCCGAGGGCTGGAACAAGACGCCGGTGTTCTGAGGGGCAATACCCCCGGTAGTCTGACCAACGGCGTTGAACTCGGGGAGAACCGAACCCGCCGAGGTGAAGACGACGGTGCCACCCTGATCGGAGGATGTCCCGCACACGAAGTTGTTGCCGGCGGTGACGATCGTGCCGAAGCGGACTTCTATGACACCGTTGGCGAACAGCTCTACCTGAGCTTCTACGGAGCCCGTCGTGGGTCCGGGAAACCAGGACACGGCCTCAAAGGAGATGATGATGGAGACGCCCGTATCGAGCATCCACACGTTCATTCCGGCTGGGTCCAGGTCTTCCTGGGCGACGGAGATCCGATCAACCTGCTGCGCGTAAACCGGCGTACCGCCAATCTGTCCATTGTCCAGGGCCCACGCAGAACAGCACAGACTCGCGGTATTGCCATCCATGATGATGGCCCCATTGCTGCATACGTTCACCGAGGTGAGGTTGGTTCCGAACCATGGAAATGCGAAGGACAACGGCACGGTCTCGACACAATCGTCGCAACCAGAAACGATGAGTAGCTGGGCGGCGCCGGGCACACCCTGGATGGACGCGTAGGGGGCAGTGGCCGGGCCTGCGGTGTACTGAGCGAGAGCGCCGGGGGCTGACAACACGATTGCGAGGGTGATGGCAAGCGATGAGAAACGCATGGGCTAACTCCTGGCCTCACGGGGCGGTGGTGAATAGAAGTTTCGTGGGCTTATGGTGGATTTCTGTGACTGCGAATTACTGCGCGCGCTTGACGGACGTCGTCGAGATGTTGAACGCCGCGTCGATCGCGATGGCCATGCCGTCGAGGGGGAAGAGGCTCGTCGGGAGGCTGCCGGGGGGATAGTTGAAAGCGTTGGCCGGGAACGCGCCGGCTACGGGCCAGGTCCAGTGGAACGGGCTGCCCGGGCTGGCGGGCATCTGGAGCGAGAACAGCGTCAGCGGAGTCGCGTAGAGGCCGAACACGTTGCCTCCACCCAACGGGCCCGCCGCGTCGTCGGAGAAGAGGCAGTAGCCCTGGACGGTGCCCGACGGGAGGTTGACGATCTCGAGGAAGCCATCGCCAACGCCGGTGGTGGACATGTTCAAGGTGAAGACACCGAGCGGAGCCGGATCGACGCCGAGGACGCACAACGCGTAGTCCGCGTCGATCTGCGCGGTCTCGACGTGGTTATCGGTGTTGATGTTGGCGGCGATGATCTCGACGGTCCAGACGCCCGGGGTCGGGTTCTGGACGAACACGTTCTCGAGCGAGTTGACGCTCTCCTTGGTGCCTGAGGGGCTGTTCCACAGCGCCTCGCCGGCGCCGCCGGACACGTTGTTCGTGAGGCCTCTGTTGCCCCAGTAGATCGTGCCGGTCGGGCTGGTGACCTTGAGGTCCATGTCGTTGATCAGGTGCTGGGAGGCCGAAACGGTCCCCGGCGTGTCACGCCAGCAGAGCGACGCCTTGAAGAACGGCTCTCCGGCGGCGACGGTCAGTCCGATTGAGGAGCTCTGCAGGTTGGATAGGACGTCGGTCTCGTCGACCCAGTACATCTTGTTGCGGTAGTTGAACATGGTCTGGAGGTTGATGGCGCCCCAGCCTTGCTTGTCCCGGTCGCAGTCGGAGTTCGCGGCCGAGCCACTCACGTAGTTCCACTGGGTCGCGGAAGCCATGGCGAACGCTCGGGCGGTCGTGTTCTGCGGGCGGCTGTCGAACACCGTGCCCGCCGTCGGGTTGTTGAACGATCCGGCTGCCCACATCTGATAGAAGATGCAGAGGTGGCCCGCGGTCATCGGCGTTGCCCCGGAGGTGCCGCCAAACGACGTCGTGTAGCCGCCACCCTGGGCCGTCGTGTAGATGTTGTCGTAGAAGCTGGCGAGTTCTGGCTTCACGCGCCCGTCGGCCGCGGGACCGATGCTGGCGCTCGACCAGCTGTCGTCCGTGATCGACAGGGTGTTGAAGTGCGAGATGCCGCCGACGGCGAGGCAGTTCTTGGCCCACGCGCGCGCGCGGGTGTTCTGGGATCCCTGATTCGACTGCGATTGCGTCATCGTCATGCGCGCGTTGTCGAACAGGATCAGGTCGGTCGTCTGCGAGTCAGACGTGTACTGCGTGGTCAACGGGGAGAAGCCGCTGAAGGTCTGCAGGACGCACTTGTAGGGGAGGGCCGGGTTGCTGAGTTCGCTCGTGTGGTTGTATTCCGAGCCGCCGGACCAGGAACCAGCCGAGTTGCCGATGCCCTGCCCCATGTAGGCCGCGCCGCGCGCCTGGGCGTTGAGGCCCGTGGCGAAGAGCTGGCCGTAGACGCTGGTGCCGTGCGAAGAGTTGACCAGACCGCCGTGGGGGATGACCGGGTTCGCGGCGAACTCGGTGTGGGACGTGTCGATCCCCGTGTCCGAGACCTCGGCGCGGACGCCGGTGCCGTCGAAGCCGCCGACGGTATCGACGTACGTCGAGCCGTGGAACTGGCGTCCGATGTCCATGTCCGGTGTCAGGCGCCCGGGCGCTTCGACCTCGACGAACTGGACCTCGTCCATCCGTGCGATCTCGGCGACCTGGGCGAGGCCCAACGTGACGCGCATCTGGTACGTGTTTGCGTCCACCAGGTGGACCTGACCACCGATCTCCCGGATGCGGGCGGCGATGGGACGTTGCCCGACGAGGCCACGGCGGAGGCTGACGATGTTCACGCGCTTCACATCCTGCTCGGCAAAGCCCGCGATCTGCTCGGCGGTGAGCTGCTCGTCCAGCTTGTACGCCGGGTGAAACGGCGTGATCGCGCGCACGTAAGGCCGGGCGGCGACCCGGGCTGCGACGCCTCCGTTCATCTCGACGATGTTGGCGTGGTTCCAGAGATGGTTGTGGACGAAGGCACCCTGGGCCGCGATGTCATCGCGGTACTCGGTCAGCCCCTGTGTCCAGTACTGGACGATCCACAGGTTGCCGCCGATGTTCGCATTCAGGTGCGCGGGCGGGGTCGGCACGTTCAGCAGCGGATCGAAGTTCGCGTAGCGCAGCTTCACCTCGTACCGGGTCGGAGTGACCATGTCATACGACTGGCCAGTCAGGCTGATGGCGTACCACGGTTGCGGTCCGGTCAGCTCGATTTCGGTCCACGTGAGCGTGAATCCACTGGATCCGGGGATCGCGCGCCACGTTGCGTCGGTGACGGGGTGGACCGTCTCACGGGCCACGAGTTGGCCCGATCCGACCAAGGCGGAGACGAGCCAATGTCCCTTGGCGTCGTGAGAGACCTGTGCGTCACCCTGGGCAACGAGGCAGGCGGACAGCACGAGCAGGACGGCGCAAGCCCGTAAGGGCACGGGGGAAAATCTGGTTTGCATGTCGACTTCCACGGAGAGGCCCCTGTACCCGATCCGGGGGAGCGAACTCAGGTACGTCGGGCGGACACCGAACGGGGATTGGGATGGCAGCTGCCGAGAGCAAGTCCTGGGGTATTGAACTGACGCCCAGTCTACATCGGACGAGGGTCCGGTTTGACGCTCAGTCACTTTGACCTGGGGCGTGGGGGTCGCGTGGATCCTGGCGCAAACCTCTGAAAACAGGGTCCTTGTGG
>JABSRK010000299.1 GCA_013213915.1 Planctomycetota bacterium | reverse complement strand
CGTGGGCAACACGTTCGCCGAGCGCATGCAGCTATTCGGCTGGTTAGAGACATTTATACACGCGCAGTTTCCTGACCACGAGTTGACGGTCCGCAACATGGGCTGGTCCGCCGACGAGGTCGGATCACGGCCGCGCCCGCTGGGTTTCGGGACCCGGCATCGCTACCTGGCCGAGGAAAAGGCGGACGTGATCATCGCCTGTTTCGGCATGAACGAGTCGTTTGGGGGTAAGGCGTCAATCGACCGTTTTCGCGCCGAAATCAACGCGTGGGTCCGCGACCTGCGCTCCCAGCAGTACAACGGACGCTCGCCCCCGCGGTTGGTGCTGGTCTCCCCCATCGCCCACGAGAGCCTGGGCGGGATGTTGCCGGACGGGTCCGGGCACAACGCGCACCTCGAGCGCTACGTGGATGCCATGGAGGAGTCCGCCCAGACCCTGGGCGTCCGGTTCATCGACCTGTTCCACCCGACCCTGAAGCGCGCGGGGCGAGCGCTCACGTCCAATGGCATCCACTTGACGCGCTACGGATACTGGTACGTCAGCCAGCTCATGGCCCGCTCCCTCGGCCTGATCGACGCCATACCCGTTCCCGACGCGACGGCTCCGGTGGCGGCGACGGAGGAGCTGCGCCGAGCCGTCCACGACAAGAACGACACCTGGGGGTTGCTGTGGCATGGGCCCAACATGGAGTACGTCCACGGCCGCCGAAACCGGCTGGGCGGCGCGAAACGGATGCCCGCAGAACGCGACCAGCTTGGCGCCCTGTTGCAACAGATGGACGCGCGGATCCAACGTATGCCCAAGCCGCGTCCTGCCGACATCTGGCGATCAGAACCCCGGGGCAAGCCACACTGGGTCACCCCGCCCGACTACAAGGGGCTCGATCTACCCCATGTCGCGCTCGAGGATGATGAGCCCGGGGCGATCCTCGACCCAGCCGCGGCCCTGAGGTCGTTCACCCTCGCCGACGGATACGAGATCAACCTGTTCGCGTCCGAGCGGAACGCCCCCGTGCACAACCCGGTCGCCATGTGCTGGGACGCCCGCGGCCGACTGTGGGTCGCCACCTCGCCCACGTGGCCACACCCCCTCCCGGGTCAGCCGCCTAACGACGCAATCATCGTCCTCGAAGATGTGGATCGCGACGGCGTCGCCGACAAGCACACCGTGTTCATGGATGGCCTGGACATGGTCCACGGCTTCGTCCTGGGCGACGGCGGGGCCTACATATCCCAGACGCCTAACCTCATCTTCGCCGTGGACACGAACAATGACCTCAAGGCGGACGTGTTCGAGGTCAAGCTCCACGGGTTCGGCGGCGAAGACGTGGAGCACTCCATCAACAACTACCGGTGGGGCCCTGACGGTGCGCTGTACTTCATGGAGGGGATCTTCTTCCACACCCAGGTGGAGACGCCCCATGGTCCGCGGCGCCTGCTCGACGGCGGCCTGTTCCGCTACAAACCTTCCACCGAACGCTTCGACGTCTTCGCTTCATACGCGTTCTGGAATCCCTGGGGTCAGGTGTTCGACCCGTGGGGGAGGCAGATCGTGCTCGACGCGTCGTCCCACGACTACTTCAACGCCAGCGTGCTCGCGTCACCGTTCGTCTACCCGAAGCAAAAGCAGAACAGGCATGGCACGTTGTCGTTCTCGCCCGGAGGGCTCGGCCCTGCAGCGGGGGTCGAGATCATCAACAGTGCGCACTTTCCGGACAACGCCCAGGGGCGGTTCATCGCCAACCAGCTCTCCGGCGGGTTCCGAGGCACGCGCTGGTTCGACATCGAGGACCGGGGGACCTCGTTCGCTGTCACACAGGTGGACCCGCCGCTGCTGGTGTCCAGCGATCCCCACTTCCGTCCCATCGCCATGAACTTCGGCCCCGACGGAGCGCTCTACATCGTCGATTTCTATTCGCCGCTCATCGAGAACACGTCCGAACCCAAGCGCGCGCGCGGCCGCGACCACGGGCACGGCCGGATCTGGCGCATCCACCACAAGGACCGCCCTCTGCATTCGCAGCCCGCCATATCAGGAGAATCGGTGCCGACGCTCCTCGAACTCCTGAAGTCCGCCGAAGACCGCACGCGGAAACTGGCGCGGCGAGAGCTACACGAGCGGGGCGCCGCGAGAGTCCTGCCCCACGTCAAGAAGTGGATGGCCGAGCTCGACCACGCGGCGCCCGAGCACGAGCACCACCTGCTCGAAGCCCTGTGGCTGCACCAGGCTGTCGAAGACGTCGACACCTCCCTGCTGTCCAGGCTCCTCACCGCTAAGGACCCGCGGGCACGCGCGGCGGCGACCCGGGTCCTGCGCTTCTGGCAAGACCGCATCGACAACTCCCTCTCGCTCCTCGAGCCGCTCGTGGAAGACAACGACCCCAAGGTCCGGCTGCAGGCCGTCCTCGCGTGTGGATTCGACGGATCGGTTCGGGCACGGGAGTTGATGCTTCGGGTAACCCGTCACCACATGGACGCAGGCCTGCGACATGCTCTCGATGACACCATGCAGGCCTTCGATCGGCGCGGCGTCGCCGAGACGCTGCCCGGGTTCGCCGAGGGAGATGCGTACACCCTGGCCCGGTTCCCGTCGGCTCGACTGGTGACCCTGAAGCGCACGGCGTCGGTCTGTCGGGAAATCGCCACCCGGCCGGGACTCGACGTCTCGCTGCGACGCGCCGCAATCGCGGACCTCTCTGTGCATCAGGACACCACGTTCATCGCGGAGCTCATCAAGAGCCTTCGCGCGGCGACTCGCGATGACGCCGAAGGCGGTGACATCCGTGGCGACCTGGTGCAGTTGCTCATGGCCCAGCCCGAGAAGGCCTTGCGCCTGGAGACGGCAGCCTTGCGAGCGCTGGCAACAGAATCAGAGCACGAGGATATGCGGGCGGCCGGGTATGCTGCCGTGATCGTGGCCCGCGGCCCTGAAGAGGGGTGGCGTTTCAGCGAACGGACGGACGGGTTGCCCCATCTGCTCGAGGGTGTCCGGGTCATCCGCGATCCGACCGTTCGCGCCGGGCTCGCGAAGCGGATCACGGCGCTGCTGGCGCCGACGACCAAGCCGCGCCTGAGGCGTGCCGCGATCCTGGCGCTCTCATCGATGGCCGGCA
Organism: Planctomycetota bacterium; assembly: GCA_013213915.1. Taxonomy (GTDB): domain Bacteria; phylum Planctomycetota. The sequence continues at coordinate 1,608 of JABSRK010000299.1, read as the reverse complement.
TCGATGACACAACCTTCGCGACCCTCGCCCGCCTGGTGCGGAATCGGGACGAAGTGGACGCCGTGATCGCGTCGCTCACCCGCATCCCTTCGGCATTCTGGCCCCGCGATCAGATCCCGAGCGTGGCGGCGGACGTCGTGGGGCACGTAGCCGGCGTCGCCACCGACGCCCGGACGACGCCCGTGTTCAAGCGCGCGCTGCGCTTCGCCAACGAGCTGGTCTCGCTCCTCGAGCCCAAGATCGCCGCCACGTTCCAGCAGACCCTTGACGGTCTCGGCGTTCGCAGCCTGACCGTACGCGCGGTCCCCCACCTCATGCTGTACGACAAGGCCCACCTCGTCGTGGAGGCGGGCAAGCCGATAGAGATCACGTTCGAGAACCCCGGCGTCATGGCACACAACCTGGTCGTCGTCGCTCCGGAATCCCTGGAAGAGATCGGAGGTCGAGCAGATGCCATGGTCGGGGACGTGGTCGGCGACCCGGCGCGCCGCTTCGTCCCCGATTCCGACAAGGTGCTCCATGGATCGGGGCTGGTGAAGCCGGGCGAGGCGGCAACCCTCTCGTTCGTCGCGCCGGAGACGGTCGGAGATTATCCGTTCCTCTGCACCGTGCCCGGTCACTGGGTGCGCATGAACGGAACGCTCCACGTGGTCAAAGATGTCGCCCGGTGGGTGCGCGAGAACCCCGACAAGGCCTTCGGCAACAATCCCCTGGCCCGGGTCCGACCGCGGGACTGGAAGTTCGACGACCTTGTCGGTGATCTACCGAGCCTCTCCAGCGGACGCGATCAAGCTCGCGGCAAGCGCCTGTTCGTCACCCACTGCGGCCCCTGTCATCGTCTCGAAGACACCGGATCCGTCGTTGGACCCGACCTCGTCGAGGTGTCAGCTCGCCTGGTCCCCGCGGAGATGCTCGCGGAGATGCTCATGCCCTCCGAGAAGATCGATGACGCGTACCGCGGCTGGATCATCACTCTCAAAGACGAAGAGGTGGTCTTCGGGATGATCGTCGAGCGCACCGACGACTGGGTCCGCGTCGTCGAGAATCCGCGCCTCGACAAGGTCGGAGTGCGGCTCCGGCATGACGCCATCGAAGAGATGCGGCCGTCGGCCACATCCACCATGCCCATGGGTGTCCTCAACCCACTGTCGCGGGACCAGATCCTAGATCTGCTGGCGTACGTACGCTCGGTCAAGAAATAGCGGAAGGTCGGCGGGTCAGGTCAAGCGGTAACCCGGAGCGACCTCACCCAGATGGGCGAGACTGCGACGGATGCCGTCCTCCACATCGTGGGTGGGTTCGTACTCGATGAGGTACACGCCGTCGAACGACATGCGGGCAAGCAGCGACCCGTAGTCCATGTCGTCCTCGCCGATGGCCACGGCCACCCAGCCGTCACCTTTCCGCGTCCAGTCCTTCAAGTGGCAGTAGTTGATGCGGGAATCGATGATGTCGAGACCGTAGGTGGTGTCGTCGGGGCGCGCCGCCTTGATGTTGCCGGGGTCGTAGTTGAAGCCGACGCGTGGCGGCAAATCCCGCATCATGCGGCGAAGACCCTCGGGGTCGGTGGTGGGGGTCCCTGCGTGGTTCGGCGACCCGTCGCCGTTG
>JABSRK010000298.1 GCA_013213915.1 Planctomycetota bacterium | reverse complement strand
CCGCGGGCCTCCAGGTAGCGGACGATGCCCGGGAACCCCGGATGTGGACGCAGCACGGCGTCGCAAACCGCCGTGACGGGATTGTCGCACCAGCCGTGGCGCAGGACGATCGCCGCCACCAGGACGCCGTTGCATTCGCGCGCCTCCAGTAATTCGTAGGCCACATCCGGACGGTCCGCGTAGCGCCAGTTCAAGTAACGTGTGTCGCGCACAACGATGCATTCGTGCGCCGGCTCGACGCGACGGTAGAGGTCATTCACGTCCTCGCTGAATCGGTCGACCCTGGTGACGTGACATTCGCTGCCGACCGGTTCCACCTCACCTGGCCCTAACTTCCGAAACAGCATGTCCACCTCCTCAACGTGCGTATAGCCGAGGAAGCGTTGCCCGATGCGGAAATTCGCGGGCGTGGGCAACCCATACATGATGACGTCGCGGTCGTAACGTCCGAACGTCTGCGCGAACCACTCCCCTGCCGAGGCGAACGGACCGCGACGTTTCAGACCCTTGCGGTAGGACGGATCGGTATAGCTGTCCACTACCTCTCCGAACAGCGCCGGCCCATCCGGCAACTTCACCCTTCTCGGAATGGCGCAGAACTCGCTGACGACCTCGCCGTTCTCGAATCGCGCGAGGTGCGTCTGCAGGCCTTCCGGATTGCCGTGGTAGAGCCACCGCCATTCATCAAGGGTGCGACCGTCGCCGAAGACACGATTGAAGACGCGGAGGATCTCCTCGTCGTCGCCGTCGCGATACAGAGAGATGACGACGTCCGTCAGATCACGCGGCATTTTACGATCTTCCATGCCCGCAGCGAATCACCGGTCGCCGGATCGACAGCCCGGCACCAGAACTCCATCGGGCCGAGTTCGTCCCAGAACGTGACGGGGAACGTGAACGGGCCGACCACCCCGGGGAACACCCCGGCCGCGAGTGAGAACTTCGGGTTGCCTGCGGTCTCCAGATAGACACCCTCCACGTCCGGAATGGAGATCGTCGGCGGTTCGGCCGCGGCCTCGACCACTTCGAGGTGGAACGGACATCCGCTGTCATCCGCAATCGAATCCGCTCGAGCGTGCAGGCTGTTGAGCGTCCGCTCTCCGCGCTCCCCCCAGAACTTCTTGAAGTAGCGTCGCGCCCCGACGCGGTTGCGGAACATGGACGCGTTTGGACGCCCCATGGCCGAGCGGGAGAAGTGATGGACGATGCGCGCGGCAGGGACGTGCCACAGGCCGATAGCTGCGTGACCATATCGGCGGAACAGGTCGGTGTCCTCGTAGTAGAGGGGGTAAGCAGGGTCGAACATGCCGTGCTCCACGAACGTCTCACGGCGGGCCAGGAAGAACTGGCCGGACAGCATGGAGAGACGCATGGGCTCGGACGCCGTCCAGAATCGATGCGCATCGCGTGCACGCCTACGGATCGCGTACCGTGCGACGCCGTCCTGGTGGCGCCCGATCTCCGTAAGCGATTCCCTGTACGGGTCGGCGAGCTCGATGGGGGGAAGCAGGACGTGCCCGTCCGGGTCAAACGACGCCATCGGGCCGACCACGGATGTGTCCGGCAGCGTCTCCAGCGCGTTGATGAGGGTCGCCACGCACCCCGGCCTCACGTAGATGTCCGGGTTGCTGACCAGATGAAAGCGCCCTCGGGACACGTCGAAGCCTTGCAGGTTCGCGATGGCGTAGCCCACATTCTCGGTGTTCTTGATGAGCCGCACCTCGGGACGGGCCGCGAGGCGCTCAAGCTTCTCGTGGTCTTCGTTGCGCGAAGCGTTGTCGATGAGGACCACTTCGACCGACGCATGACCGCCGTTGAGCGCGATCGGATGGTCGAGCAGCGACCTGAGCAGACCGTCCAGGTAGATCGTGCTGTTGAAGTTGACGACGACGACGGAGAGATCCGGCGTGCTCACGATGCGCCCTCGTCCAACTCGCGCAAGCGCGCTTCGAGTTGGCTGACGCGCTCGCGCAGCCCAGCCTCGCGCTCCGAAGCGGCGATCAAACTACGGTGCAACTCGAGGGGACGCATTCGCGCGTGCGCGCGCGCCCCGTCGAGGACCTGGATACCCGCTGGCACCGGATGGGGGCTCTCGATCGTAGCCTCCGGCAAGTGCCCGAGTCGCCCGGTCTGCGCAACCCGCACGAGATACTCGAGTTCCGCGTCCGTCACCGATTCGTCCAAGAAACCGACGTCTTCTAAGAACGACCGCCGGGCGACCAGTGTGGACAGGGACGCCGCAGCCGTGGCCGGGTTGCCCGGGATGATCTCGGGCCCGGCTACATCACCGGAAACCAGCAACCGATCGGTATGGACCGCGCTCTTGTCCGCGATCATGAGGTACATGACGGCGCGCTCGACGTGATGCGCCATGGGGCGGTCGCCCGCCATGAGGAACGCGATCATCTCACCGTTCGCGGCCAAGGCGGCTCGATTGATGAGCGTCGCCAGTGGTGTTCCGCGTGGGTGCTCCTGCACGCACAGGCGGTCTCCCATGTGCAGGCGCGACGCCCCATCCCCGAGCGGTGCGGTCGACGCGACGACAACCTGGAGGGGTCCGTAGTCCTGCGTCAGCGCCGCTTCCGCGGAGACAAGGAGCTCGATTGGATCGTCCCCCGCGACGATCACGGACACCGAAGGGCGGTCGAGGGCCGGGTCGTCCACGTTGGCGGCGCCTGCATCCGGTCCAGGCACGGGCAATCCGCGAAGGTCGACGGCCTCACCGCTCTCGAGGCGGGCCACCGTCGCGGCGAGCAGTTGTGCCCCAGCAGATGCCAGGCCGTGCAACGCAGCCTGCGCTTCTTCGAGCCTCAACAACCGCGCAAGATATCCTGCGAGCAGAAGCCGCGCCGACTCTGACCGGGGCAACAGGCGAACAGCCTCGATGGCGTCCGGCAAACCGTAGTCCGGCTCCGCTCCCGCGAGCAGCACGTTGCGCGCGAATCCGTAATGCGCCCGTCCAGCCTGGTCGGGATCGTCGTAATCGAACCGTGCCCCATCGTCCCCCTCCACCCGGCAGGGCAGGTCCCCTTCAAATGCAAGCTGATGGTTGAAGACATTGCGGTAGTCGTGCTCAGTGAGACGGCGCAACTCCTCGTCTCGGTACATAAGCCCGTACCAGACGTTGCGCAGGGGATGGTCCACGAACGGGCGAGGCCGGAAAACGAGCACGCCATTATCGACATCTACAATCCAACGATGGGTCGGGTTGCCGCTTGTCATCTCGCCCAGGCGCGAGGGGACTTCGACGAATCCCCGGCGCGCGACCCGGGCCAGTTCCCGGCACGCCGCCTCGGGATCGAGGACGTGTTCGAGCACCTGGGTGCACCAGACGAAATCGAAGGCGTTGTCCTCGAACGGCAGACACTCGGCCGGTGCTTCCACGTATTCGACGTCGGCGCGCAGCACTCCTGGAGCTCCATTGCGCTGGATGCAGGACGCGAACGTCAGGTCACAAACAACATTCGCCCGAGAAAACGCGTTCCCCGCTCCGCCGACGTCGAGCACACGGTCCGAGTCTGAGATGCCCAGGGCTCGGCACGTCGACGCGACATCGTCGTCCAACGGAAGGTTCACGCCGAACTCGTTGCCGCTCGATCCTGGCGCGCTCACGAGGCTCCCTGCGGCGTCAGCCACTCGGTTTCGGCGAGGAACACGCCGAGTTCATCACCGTCGTGGTCGACGTGAAATCGAGTCCACGCCTGACGCTGGTCGAGGATGTGATCGCAGCTCTCGTCGAGCAGGAAACCGGAGACATAGAACTCGCCACCCGAGACCCGTAGGGGCACGCGGACCACCGCGTATCCGCCATCGCCCTCGTACGAAACACCAGCCTCGAACGATCGCGACGAGAACACCTGGACCTCGTCACTACGATTCACGATCAGGCCGAGGTGGAACTTGCCCTTGCCGGTAGGGTTGCGGAATCCGAGATGGAAGTCGACGTGGTCGCCCGACTTGAAGGTGTCCACCTCCTCCGTCCTGCCGGCGGGGCAGACCTTCACGTTGGTGAGATGGGCAATGGCCGCGCTGACGGCGTGCCCTGTCGCCGCCAGGCGCGCCGCCCGACCCACCGACCGGGCGTAATAGTAGTTCGAGTACTCGTCCGTCACGGCGGTCGGATCGCCTGCCATGACGACGCGGCCATCGTGCACCCACAGGCAACGATCGCAGATCCGCCGAACCTGGGAAATGGCGTGGGAGACGAACAGAACGGTCGTGCCCGACCGGCGGATCTCACTGATGCGTTCCATGCACTTCTGCTGGAATGCGTGGTCGCCGACGGCCAGCACCTCGTCGAGGATGAGGATGTCCGGGTTCGCCATCATGGCGACAGCGAATCCGAGGCGCATGGCCATTCCCGAACTGTAGGTGCGGACAGGGTGCTCGAGATACTCACCGAGGTCGGCAAACGCCACGATGTCGTCAAACTGCGCCTTCGCCTGCGCCTTGGGGATGCCCATCACTGCGGCGTTCATGAAGACATTGTCGCGCCCTGAGAAGCTGGGATGGAAACCCGCGCCGAGTTCGAGCAGCGAACTCAGGCGGCCGTTGATCTCGACGCGCCCCGTCGTCGGAGTGGTGACCCCCGTGACCAGCTTCAACAGGGAACTCTTCCCGGCGCCGTTGGCGCCGATGACGCCGAGCGCGGACCCGCGGGGCAAATCGAAGCTGATGTCCTGGACCGCCCACTTCTCGGTGTGCCGCCTCGCGCGTCCGCCTGAGAACAACTCGACGAGGCGTCCCGGGGCGTCCGG
>JABSRK010000297.1 GCA_013213915.1 Planctomycetota bacterium | reverse complement strand
AACACGCTCAAGACCATCGAGGGCGGGACCCACCTGTCAGGGTTCAAGACCGCGCTGACGTCCGCGTTCAACAATTACGCGAAGCAGGAGAAACTGCTGAGGGACGAGAAGACCCTCTCGGGTGATGACTTCCGTGAGGGCCTGGCGGCAGTCGTGTCGGTGCGGTTGCCTGATCCGAAGTTTGAGAGCCAGACCAAGATCAAGCTGTCGAACCGGGACGCGCAGACGGTCGTGCAGAGCGTTACCTACGAGCAGCTCAAGACGTTCCTGGAGGAAAACGGGAAGATCGCGAAGAACATCATCCGGAAGGCGGTCGACGCGGCCTCCGCGCGCGAAGCCGCCCGCAGGGCGCGCGAACTCGTGCGCCGCAAAGGCGTGCTGTCCGGCGGCGGGCTTCCGACCAAGCTCGCGGACTGTTCTTCGCGCGACAAGGAGAAATCCGAGATCTACCTGGTTGAGGGCGACTCGGCCGGCGGCTCGGCCAAGCAGGGCCGGGACCGGAGTTATCAGGCGATCCTCCCGCTGAAGGGGAAGATCCTGAACGTCGAAAAGGCGCGCATCGACAAGATGCTCGGGCACGAGGAGATCAAGACGATCATCACGGCGCTCGGCTGCGGCATCGGGAGCGGCGACTTCGATCTGGAGAGGCTGCGTTACGGCAAGATCATCATCATGACGGACGCCGACGTGGACGGCAGCCACATCCGTACGCTGTTGCTCACGTTCTTCTTCCGACACATGCCGGACCTCATCGCCGAAGGGTATGTGTACATCGCGCAGCCGCCGCTGTTCCGCGTGAAGAAAGGCAGCAGGGAGCGGTACGTGGTGAGCGAAGACGAGATGGAGCAGGAGCTCATGGGGCTCGGGCTCGAGGGCGCCTCGCTGAGGGTCCTCGAGAAGGATGGGACGCCCGAGCGCGTACTGAGCAAGGGAGATCTCGCAGCCGTCGTCGACATCGTTTCGAAGCTTGACGAGAAGGAGACGCAGGTTCGCAGATCGGGCCTCTCTCTGGCCGACTTCCTCCTGAAAGCCTCGGGGGACGACCACGCGTTGCCCCACTATCGCGTCGATCACGACGGCGCGGTTCACTTCTTCGGTTGCACCGAGGAGTTCGAGGCGTGGCGAACGGGGCGCGAGAAGGAAGTCGGGCGCAACCTGAAGGTTTGCGAGAGTGATGCGACGGCGGAGGAGCGCGCCGTATCGGACACCGTACTCACCGAGTTGTACGGCATCGGAGAAGTCAGCCGCCTGCTGGTCCGCCTGGCCGAGTTTGGGTTCGGGGCGAGGGACTTCGACTTCCCGAGCGACGTGACCAGGCCGGATGCCGAGGACGACTGGGGGCTGCAGGTCGAGACGGAGAAGGACACCCGCCGCCTCGCGTCCCTGCGCGAGGTTCCCGAGGCCGTTCGCGTCCTGGGGAAGAAGGGGATCGATATCCAGCGCTACAAGGGCCTGGGCGAAATGAATCCGGAACAACTCTGGGAGACCACCATGGACCCCGAAAAGCGCACGCTCTTGCGTGTCAAGCTCGAGGACATGGGCGGAACGGACCGGGTGTTCACGATCCTCATGGGCACGGAGGTCGAACCGCGGCGGCAGTTTATCGAAGAGAACGCCCTCGCGGTCAAGCGCCTCGATGTCTGACCCGCGCCGCCCGAAAAGCGGTACGCCGGCGCGCTAATTAGCGGCCGAGACGGGCACGGCCCGCGAGATTGTGGGGCTGGCTCAGTCTCGCGCGGAGTCTACGCCGATAGTGAAGCCGGTGCGGTGCCCTGTTGTGCTGCGCCCCGGTTTGCGCCGGCCGGAACGGCGCGAGGGAGGGGTGGACTTCCATGACGAACGCGGGAATCGTAGACCCGGTGTTTGCCGTCAGCGCGGAGAGTCTGCCCTCGCTGCCAGGGGTGGCGTTCGAGGTCATCCGCCTCGTCGAGGAAGAAGAGGTCGATCTCGACAAGATCGTTGCGACGGTGGGCCGCGACCCGACCCTTGCCGGCCGCCTGCTGAAACTCAGCAACTCACCGCTCTTCGGCCGCACTCACGGAGTGACGAGCATCAATCAGGCGTTGATGCTGCTCGGCCTGAAGACCGTGAAGATGGCGACCATCTCGTTCTCCCTGGGCGCCGCCCTGGGCGGCGGCGCGGCGGCCGAAGGGCGCGGCGAAGAGTTCCGAGGGTTCTGGCGTCGCTCCGTGACCTCAGCGGTCGCCGCACGCCAACTTGTTTGTTCGCAGCGGCCTGATCTCGAGGACGAGGCCTTCCTCTGCGGATTGCTGCAGGATATCGGTTTCGCGACGATGCTCCATTGCGGATGCCCGGGGGGCGGGTTCTCTCCCCGCGCCATTGATGCGGGGCATCCGGAGCCAGCGGCAGAGCAGGCCGCGCTCGACGGCTACACCCACGCGGATGTCAGCGCCCAAGTGCTTGAATCCTGGGGGCTGCCCGCGGTCCTCTGCCAGCCCGTCCGTCACCACCACGATCCGGATGGCCTGGATGCGAACGCTTCTGGCGAGACGACCCAGTTGACGCGCGTGCTGAACCTCGCTCACGACGTCGCGACGATCGTGACGTCTGCCGCATCGCGCGGGCCGGCGCTGAAGGCGGCGCGGGACAAGGCCGGGCGGTGGTGCGGCATGGACGCTCCCGCGTTCGACGCCTTCCTCGAGGGTCTGACAGAGGATGTCCACGAAATGGCGGGCCTCATGGAGGTCGACGTGGGTAGCCGTGATGACATGGCGGCCATGATGGCGCGCGCGCAGGAAGACATGCTTGCCATGGCGGTCGGGGCCACGCGCGAGCTCGAGCAGACGCAGAGCCGTTTCGAAGAGTTGCGCACGAAGGCCGAAACAGACGGCCTGACCGGCATCCGCAATCGTGCCGCGTTTGACGAACTGGTGGCTGAGCAATGGGAGCAGCGCGTCTCAGGAGCGGCCCAAACACCGATCGGGCTCATCATGTCCGACGTCGACAACTTCAAGGTGTTCAACGACACCTTCGGCCACCAGGCAGGCGACGAGGTCTTGAGGCACGTGGCGAAGACGCTTGAAAAGGCCTCCCGATCCGGCGTCGATATCGTGTGCCGCTACGGTGGCGAAGAGTTCGTCGTGGTCACGCCGGGCGCGGGCTACGAAGAACTCGAGGCCATCGCCGAACGTCTGCGCGCGGCAGTGGCGGAGATGGGGGTAGCGACAGCTGACCAGGGCATCCTCCGCGTCACGTCTTCGTTCGGGGCGGCGTGGCTCGAGACCATCCCCGAAGGGATGACGACCAGCCATCTCCTCGCGGTCGCAGACAGGAATCTCTACCTGGCGAAGGCAGCGGGCCGCAATCGTTGCGTCGTGAGCTCATACGACTGAGACGGCCCCTGTCCCGAGCTGGGCGCGTCAGGCCGGGTCCGGGTCGTCGTTCTCGTCGAGGTAGTCCGGGTCGGCGTAGACGATGGTGCCGTCATTGCCTCCATCCGCCGAAGACGCCGGGCGGGGGTCTGCGTCGGGTTGCGGATCACCGCCGAATTCGGGGCCAGGTTCGGCGGAGGGGTCGTCTGCGTACACCTCTCCCGTGTCGTGCTCGTCGGCGAAGTCGCCCTCAGAAGAGTCGTCATCGCCGAGACTGGGGTCGTATGGGGCGAAGCCGTCTTCGTGCGACGCGTTCTCCTCGGCGGGGTTCGTGGGGAGCGCGCGGCGCTCGAGTTCTTCGTCAACCTGCCGGTCGGCTTCGCGGTCGATGTCGTCAAGCTGGTCCCTCACGCCGCTCATGCCACGCTTGAATTCCATGAGGCCCTTGCCGAGAGAGCGCCCGACCTCGGGAAGGCGGGCGCCGAAGATCAGCAGGCCCACGAACAGGATGATCAGGATCTCGAAGGGACCCAGGGGACCGATCAGGAGGAGGGTGGACATGGAGCGTCCATTCTACGGCTCTCCGGATGGACTCCCAACTCTCATGGTAGCGTGACGGCGCATGCTGCCGCTCTGCGACAGGCCCGGGGGGCCGGCCCTCCTCCTCGCCGCGCTCGTGGTGATCGGGGCGTTTGCGATATTCCCGTTCGGATGCGACGCGGAATACGTCGTATTCGACCCGGTCTGGTACGCGGCCGGCGCCGAGCAGGGGATGGTGGCGGACACGGTGAAGGCGCACCACCCCCTCTTCCACCTTCTGGCGGCGGCCATCGCGAAGCCGCTGGAGCTCGTGGGGGTGCCGCGGCCGGGGCACGTGGGCACGCGGCTCCTCTCGGGCGCGGGCGCGGCGGCCATCCTGATCCTCCTCGCCGGCCTCGCCGGACGGCAGCGTTGGCGTGTGGGCGCCGGTCTCGCGTTGTTCTTGCTGGCGGGGCGCACGTGGTTCCTCGAAGCGTTCACTGGAGAGAACGTCCTGCCGGCCATCGCGGCCGGGATGATCGCCTTGCTCGCTGCGCTGGACGAGCGCGCGTCGCTCGTTCGCGTCGGTGCCTGGACGGTCATCGCGCTCCTGTTACGCCAGGACAACCTGTTGCTTGTTCCCTCCATCGCTCTCGCGATCACGTGGCGCGCCCCCTCGGCGCCTCGGCGCCTGGTGTGGTGGCTTTCAATCGTCGGCGCCGCGACGGTGTTGGCATACGTCGGGATCTGGGGAGTCCTCACCCTCGCGGGGTCCGACGTGGGCTTCGCCGAGTGGATGTGGGGCGTCGCGGAGGACGATTATTCGCTCGTGCAACGACCGGTGCTGGCGCACGCAGTTGCCTTTGGCACGGCGGTGGCCGGCAAGCAGTGGCCCGCGGCAGAGCCGTGGATGCACATCTGGGTCGG
>JABSRK010000296.1 GCA_013213915.1 Planctomycetota bacterium | reverse complement strand
CCTCTCGATGTTCGGCTGTGCGCCGGCGTCGAGGATGTGGAACAGCGCCTGCAATGACTCCATACGGACGTCCGAATCGGAATCGCCGGCGAGCCCTGACAGCAGCCCCTCCGCGTGACCGTCGGCACAGCGGCGATAGACCGCAACAGCGCGCGCGCGCACCGTGCCGTCCGGATTCGCCAGCAGCGGAACGACGAGGTGGTCAGACAAGGTGCTGCACGCCTCGAGCGCGCGCCAGCAAGCGTCCCGTACCGGCCCCCGAAGGGTCTCGATCAGGCTGACGAGGGTGCTCGTCGCCTCCTCACCGCCGATCTCACCAAGACGCCTCGCCGCCACCATGCGCAACGGCTCGGGATAGCCGTCCGCGAGGTACTCCATCGTCCAGTGGACGTCCAGCAGTCCGATGACACCCTGGGCGGTGCCCGGTCGGATGTCAGCGAGCAGCCCGGGGGTTCGTTCGAGCTTGCCCACCAGGGACCGCCCAGCCATGCGACCGATGGCCGGCTCGGGATCGCGCGACGCGCGCAGCAAGAGCACGATGGTCTGAGACGCATGGTGGCGAGTGATCGCACGGACCGCCTCGCTGCGCACGAACGGATGTGGGTTTCCAAGGCATTCGCCGAGAGCGCGCAGCGCCGCCGCACCCGGCTTGCTCCCCAGGACCTGGATGACGAGCTCGACGACGTGGCCCTCGTGCTGCGCGAGGAGATCGCACACGGCATCCCAGGCTTGTTCGGAGTCAATCTCGATCAGCCCTTCCAGGGCCGCCTTCTGGTAGGCAGCCGAAGTCCCCTCGTCGAGCATCAGATCGACGAGGCCGTGGACGTGCTCGTTGCGGACAAGCCGCACGATGCGCCGCTCGAAATCGGTCGAGGACTTACGCCTGGCCAAGAAGAAGGGCTCCACGCTGAGGGCCAGGGGGCATGCTGGACGATGGACGCCCCCCTTATCCTGATCGGGCAGGAAAGCGGAGCACATTCAGCCACGTCACCGGTTTCGCTGAAATAACCCGCCGCAGTCCCTCGCCGACCCCCAAACATGGGTCTGCGGATGGCAAATTCTGGTGGAAGGCCGCACATCAGGCGACTGAGCGCACCGACCCGATTTCGGCCGCGAGCCTGAGAGGGAGCCGCGTAACGCGCGCTTCTCTTCGTTGCGTTTCCTGCGATCGCTACGCGCCCCTGCTTCGCCTTTCCGGCTCTAATCCCTTACCGTTCCGCGGTGAAACACACGCTCCTCATCGCGACCGCGCTGCTGCTCGGTTGTGCGCACGGCACGCCCACCCGGGGGCAGACGATCGACTCCGCCAGCGGCCCCGTTATCGGCCACGTGGACACGACGTCAGCTCGGATCTGGGTACGCCCCCCATCCGCAGCGTTCACGTTCTCGGTCAACGACGCAAACGGCAAAGCATGCGTCGTCAAACGCAACGAGGCCGACGGCTCCTACGTCTTCCACGCCACGGGGCTGGCACCCGGGACCACCTACCGATACCGCCTCGATTGCGGCGACGCGGGCACGGCGGAACAGCCTTTCCGGACGGCTCCCTCCGGATTGGAGCACCGGGTTCGCCTCGCATTCGGTTCGTGCGCGAACCACAATCGATTCAAAAAGCAGCCCGTCTGGAAGGCCATCGATTCCCACAACCCCGACGTCATGGTCATCCTTGGCGACACCCCGTACATCGACACCACCGACCTGGGTGTCCAACGCAAGCGGTATCGCGAGTTCTTCGCCGTCACCGATACACGGACTGTGTTCGGCGACACGCCGACATGGGCGACGTGGGATGACCACGACTTCGGCAAGAACGACACGGACGGACGCGTGCCCGGAAAGGAGCGTTCGCGACAAGCGTTCGTGGAACACCATGCTCACGCGTCGTTCGGCGATGGCGAGTCGGGCATCTACACCTCTTTCCGGTGGGGACCGGTGGAGGTCTGGATACTCGACACCAGATGGTGGGCGAACACCGAGCCGTCTCCCGCGGACCCAAAGAACAAGACCCTGCTCGGCGCGGCGCAGTGGCGCTGGGTCACCCAAGGTCTGAAACGCTCGGACGCGACCTTCAAGTTGCTCGCATCAGGCATGATCTGGAACGGGTCCGTACGCCCCCTGAAGCGCGATCACTGGGCCAATTGGAAGCACGAGCGAGACGCCTTGTGGCGTTTCATCGGCGACAACGAGATCCCGGGCGTCGTCCTCGTGGGTGGCGACATTCATCGCTCCCGAGCGCTACGGCACCCGTCCGTTTCCCCCAAGGGCTATCCCCTCACTGAACTCATCACCTCCCCCCTCGCCAACACCATCATCCTGACGGCGAAGGTACCCCATCCCGGGTTGCTGCACGACGCTGCCGAGCAGCACACGTTCCTGCTGGTCACGATCGATGGCACCCAGGACGATCCGACCTTGCTGGCGGAGGTCCGCAACCACAAGAACACGGTGTTGTTCTCTGTGCCCCTGAAGGCATCGGAGTTGAGGCCACGGTAGGCACGAGGAGGGCGCCGTCGTCTCCGCTCTGGAGATCTTCGACTAGCGCCGTTTCAGCGCCGCCTCCGCCGCCTCCTTGAGCTTGACCGAGGTAGCGCGGCTGGGGAAGCGCTCGAGGACCTTGTCGAACCAGGTGATCGCGCCCTTCCACTTCCTCTGCTTGAACCTGGCGACGCCCATGTTCTCGATGGCGTCGATGTACTCGGGATCGAGCGCGAGGGCCTCGGTGTAGTACTTGATGCCCTTCGCCACCTGGTTCAGGTGGTAGTGGTACATGAGGCCCGTGTCATTGAAAATCTGTGCCTTCTTCGTGGGTTCCACGTCGGCTTCGCGAACTGCCGCACAGGCGCGCTCGTAGGCCTCAGCGGATCTTCTCCACGACTTCCTCGCCAGCGCCTTCTTCTTCTTGGCGGCCTGTTGACCACCGAGTTCCCTGAGACAGAACCCCAGGTTCTGGTGCAGTCCATAAGCGTATGGAAGGTACGGACCACCAACCGAGAGCACCTGCGCCGCCTGCTCGAAGTCGCGGGCGGCGAGGTAGACGCTACCCAGGGTGATGAGAGCGCTCTCTGGCGAACGCGTCCCCTCGTGGACGGGAGTGTTGAGACGGATGGCTTCGCCCAGCAAAACCAGACACTCGTCCAGCTTCCCCTTCAGACCGACGAGGATGCCGAGGTGGTAGGCGGCTTCGGGGACCTCCTCGCCGCCCACCTTCCACGCGACGCGATATGACGCCATCGCACCGACGCCCTCCCCGCGACGCTCGAGCATGTAGCCCTTCCACCAATGTGCGCGCCCGTGGTCCGCGTGCGCCTGGATCCAGGCATCACAAATGGCGACTCCTTCGTCCCACAGGTGGTGACGTCCGGCGACCATCCAGACGTACTCTCCCGCAATTCTGCGATCGTCCTCCGTGAAGGTCTTGCAATTGACCGCCTCGATCAGCGCCCGGACCGCCTCGTTCCTCTGATTCGCTCCGACGTGAACGGCGCAGCGTTCGATCCGCAAGGCCGCCGAGTCGGGGAAGGTCGCCGCGGATGCGTTCAGGACACCGATCGCATCGCCGCTCTTGCCCATCCACGTCAACGTACGGGCATGGACGAGCCGGAACGGGATGTCCGCTGGGCGACTCCTGGCCTTCTGCGCAGCGAGGTCGAGCGCATCCTGGCCCTTCCCGAGGTTGGCGAGCGCGACGCACTTCAGTTCGAACGCCGAAGCGTCGCCTGGATCGAGCCTCAGCACCCCGTCGGCGTGGATGATCGCCTCCTCCCGGAGCCCCATGGCCCTGAGCGGCCGGCGCTGTTCTTCGGCGGCGACTTCGAGCATCGCCCCTGCCACCCAGACCATGACCTCCCTGTCGTTCGGACGGGCGACGAGCCACTGCCGACCCGTGTCGGCGACCTTGTCGAACGCACCCATGCCATGCCACGCCTCGATACGCAGGCGCTCCACTTGCGGGCTCTTGCGGTCCTTGCCACGCAGCCTGTCGAGCCCATCGAGGGCCGCTCGGTAGCGGCCGACCTCGAGGTGCTGGGTAGCCGCCTTCAGGCCTCGCGACTGGGCGGCCAGCGCCGAGGTGAGCAGCGCCAGCACGCAGATCCAGCGATGCGTCATCAGCACCCTCCGATCTGGCAGCCATCGCCATACCGCGTCGTGTCGGCATCCGTATCCATGGCGATGATCATCATAGCCCCCGAACATCCCTCTCCGCCCCCGGGCTCGATGGGGAATGCGCGTCGGACTACGGCCGGAGGATGACGGAGAGGTCGGCGGCAGAGCCCGTTCAGCAGTGGTTTTATCCCGTATCCCGGATTGGGTAATATGGTCCCGCCAACACAAGCGCTGGTGACTATGGACGGAGCTTAGATCAGCGTACATGTCTCGCTTCCACATCTTTCTGCTGCTCGCAATCCCGAGCCTCTGCGCAGCCCAGGATGCTTCCGTAGCCTGCGCCAGAAAAGACGGACGTGTCCACGTCACCGTGGGCGGTGAGCCGTTCACGACGTACGTCTTCGGCGAGTTGAAGCGTCCGTGCCTCTGGCCCGTGTTCGCCCCCGGGGGCGTGCCCGTTACACGCAGCTGGCCGCTCGGCGATGCGGCGGCTGGTGAGAAGAAGGACCACCCCCATCACACGGGTGTCTGGTTCGGTCACGGGAACGTCAACGGCATGGACTTCTGGCATCCACAGAGCAAGACCCACGGAGGGCGCGTGGAGATCACGAAGTGGATCGAGGACCCGGCCACGACCGGACGCATCAAGGTGCGCCAACGCTGGTCGGGCCCCGACGG
>JABSRK010000295.1 GCA_013213915.1 Planctomycetota bacterium | reverse complement strand
CGGCGATGAAGCGGGGGATTCCCTGCAACGTGGTCATGCCGCGCACCGCATCGCCGAGCTCATGAAGCGCCACAAGGTCGAGATCGTCCACGGGACGGCGACCTTCACCGGCAGGGACACCATCTCCGTCGACGGCAAGAACGGCAAGCAGACCATCAAGGCGAAGAGCTTCGTCGTCGCGACGGGGTCCAGCTCCATCGACATTCCAGGGTTCGACGTGGACGAGAAGACCATCGTGTCTTCCACCGGCGCGCTCGACTTCGAGTCGGTCCCCGAGTCCATGCTGGTGATCGGCGGAGGCGTCGTCGGCTTGGAGATCGGCCAGTATCTGATGAAGTTCGGGACCAGTCTCACGGTCGTCGAGATGATGGACCAGCTTCTTCCGGGTACGGACAAGGACTGCGTCAAGGTCGTCGCTCGCAAGCTCAAGAAGGGCAAGGCCGCCGTCCACCTGAAGTCCAAGGCGGTCGGCTGCAAGCAGACCAAGGCCGGCGTCGAGGTCACGTTCGAAACCCCCAAGAAGAAGGAGACGGTGACGGTCGAGAAGGTCCTGGTCTCCGTGGGACGGCGCCCCAACAGCAGCGGCCTCGGGCTCGAGAAGGCCGGAGTGAAGATCGATCAGCGCGGCTTCATTCAGGTGGACAATCGCCTGCAGTCGTCCAACCCCAGCATCTCCGCCAGCGGCGACGTCGCCGGCCCGCCGCTCCTCGCCCACAAGGGGTCGAAAGAGGGGCTGGTCGCTGCAGCCATCATCGCCGGCAAGGCCGCGGTGATGGACATCCGCGCCATGCCCGCGGCCATCTTCACCTCGCCCGAGATCGCGTCTGTCGGCATGTCCGAGGAAGAGGCGAAGAAGGCCGGACACGAGATCAACGTGGGTTCGTTCCCCATGGCCGCGTCTGGCCGCGCCCTGGCCGGCCGCGAGACGGACGGCACCGTGAAGATCATCGCCGACAAGAACACCGATCTGCTGCTCGGCGCCCACTTCTGTGGCCCCGCCGCATCCGAGCTCGTCGCCGAAGCCACCCTCGCCATCGAAGCCGGGCTGTGCGCCGAGGACCTGGCGCTCACCGTCCACACCCACCCCACCGTCGCCGAGACCGTCATGGAAGCAGCGGAGGACGTGCACGGGATGGCGGTGCACATCTACAACCCCAAGGGTTGACCGGGGTCCAAGAGCCTACTGGTAGGTGAACGCGATCGGCGCGGAGCTGGCGCCGACAATCGCGAACAGCGGGTCAACGGAAGCCGAGACGCCGTAGAACCCGTCCTCCAGGATCAGCGCGCCGCGCACAGGGGAGCGCCTCCTCCCTACTACAACGTGTAGATGAACGGGCCGGCGGCCGAGCCACCCAATATGACCAGCACGCCCAACAAGATGACGGCGATCAGGATCGGCAGGAGCCACCACTTCTTGTTCTCGGCCAGAAAGCCCCAGAATTCGGACACGAGTCCCTGGCGTTTTTCCGCCGCTGCACGCTCAAATTCCGCAGCGGTGCGGGCGTCGTGTGAATTCGGATCGTCTTCGAAATCTGTCATGGTCAGTATTGCCTGAAGTACCTCGCGGGCTCGACGTCGCCGGTGCGACGACGCGTCCAGTAGGTCTCCGCCGCTGGGTCGAACTTGAGGTTGAGAGGATCGCGACCAATCAACCGGAAGAAGAGCCCGACGGGAGTGAACAGCCCGTAGAACAAGGCGCCCACGATAACGAACGACAGGACCAGCCCGACAGGCATCGTAACCACGACGAGCATGAGATAGAGGGCCCGGTTCGCCGCCGGCATGACGAACGAGAGAACCGCGGACAAGCCACCGAGCGCGAACAGGACGTACGCGGTCAGCGGAGCCGAGGTTCCGAAATCGATGCCGAAAAGTCCGCCGCGCCACAGCAAGGAGCCGCCCAGAAACGCGAACGCAACGAGGGCCACGAAGCCGAACTGCTTCAGCTTCTTCTCATCGGGCCTCAGGTCAACATCAACGAGTGCCATGGTCGTTACGGTGCCAGGTCGTGGTCTTTCATCGGGTCAGTCGAGTTGGAACTGGGCGAGGTATTCCTCGCGCTTCGCCACCGCCGTATCTCCCTGCTCCTCCTTGAGCAGGACAAAGTCCTCCAGGACGAGCGCGTCCATGTCCGTCGCCATGAAGCACCTGAACGCGTGCTCCGGAGTGCAGACGATCGGCTCGCCGCGGACGTTGAAGCTGGTGTTGATGATGACCGGACACCCGGTCTTCTCCTCGAACCGCTTCATGATCCGGTAGTAGATGCCGTGCCGCTCCTCGTCAACGGTCTGAACCCGGGCCGAGTAGTCGACGTGGGTCACCGCAGGGATCACGGAGCGGGCGACCTTGAGCTTGTCGAGCCCGGTCACGGGATCGTCCCCGACGGTCGCACCCGGCGTGCGCTTGTCCTCGTTCACCGGCGCCACGAGCAGCATGTAAGGGCTGTCCTCGTTGTCCCGCATACCGAAGTAGTCCGATACCCGTTCGCGCAAGACGCAAGGCGCGAATGGCCGGAACGACTCACGGAACTTGATCTTCAAGTTCATCACCGACTGCATGGCCTCGGATCGGGCATCGCCGATGATCGACCGGTGGCCCAGCGCGCGCGGTCCGAACTCCATTCGGCCGCGGAAATGTCCGACGACCTTCTCTGTCGCGACAAGCTCGGCCACGTGCTCCACCAGCTCGTCTTCGTCCTCGGTGAAGTGATAGGTCGCGCCGACCGAATCGAGGAACTCCTTGATTTCGTCGTTGGAGAAGCTCGGCCCGAGCAGTGACCCGGCCTGGAAGTCCGTACCCGTCGCCTCGCGGGGTGAGCCGAGGAGCTGGTGCCACACGAACAGCGCCGCGCCCAGCGCGCCCCCCGCATCGCCTGCCGCCGGCTGGATCCACACGTTCTCGAACGGCCCCTCCCGGAGGATGCGCCCGTTGCCGACGCAGTTCAGCGCGACCCCGCCCGCGAGGCAGAGGTTCCTGGACCCCGTCTGCCGGTGCGCGAACCGGGCGATACGGAGCATGACCTCCTCCGTCACGGCCTGGATCGACGCGGCGATGTCCATCTCGCGCTGCGTCAGCGCCGCCTCGGGCTTGCGCGGCGGACCGCCGAGGAGATCGTCGAGCTTCTTCGACGTCATCACCTCCTTGTGGCAATACGCGAAGTACGACATGTCGAGCCGGAACGACCCGTCCTCCTTCAGGTCCAACAGCTTCTCCAAGAACAGGTCCTTGTAGATCGGCTCGCCGTACGGCGCCAGACCCATGAGCTTGTACTCCCCCGAGTTCACGCGGAACCCGGTGAAGTACGTGAACGCCGAATAGAGCAGTCCGAGGGAGTGGGGAAACCGCAGCTCGTGGGTCAGCTCCAGCTTGTTGCCGCGGCCGACGCCGAGACTGGCGGTCGCCCACTCGCCGACGCCGTCGAGGGTCAGCACCGCCGCCTCGTCGAATGGCGAGGGGAAGAACGCCGACGCGGCGTGGGACTCGTGATGCTCCGTGAAGACGTACCGTCCGGTGAACTTGCCCTCGAGACCCGCATCGAGCTCGCGCGGCGTCCGGAGCTTCTGTTTCAGCCACAGGGGCAAGCCCTTGAGGAACCTCCGGAAACCGAACGGGGCGTACCGGATATAGGTCTCGAGGGTGCGCTCGAACTTCAGGATCGGCTTGTCGTAGAAGGCGACGTGATCCAGGTCCTCGACACCGATACCCGCTTCGGCGAGGCAGTACTCCACCGCGCCCTTGGGGAACCGAGAGTCGTGCTTCTTGCGGGTAAAACGCTCCTCCTGGGCAGCCGCCACGATGCGTCCGTCCTCGATGAGGCAGGCGGCACTGTCGTGGTAGAAGGCGGAGATGCCGAGGATACGCATCTGACTGTCCAAGAGGGACATGGAGTCGGGCAAACCACGCGGGCAGGCCCGCGCGGGGAGTATACCACCCCCCAACCTGGAATCAGACACCGGGAAGCGCGGCGATCAGAAACCGACGTCGCAACGAACGGACACCGCCCACGCGGTGGCTTCATCCCAAAGCGCGCCCAGTCGGCTCGTCGGGATACCCGGGAAATCGCCCCGCTGACCGCGCTCCCGCGACTCCGCACACGCGATCGCAAGACCCGCTGGTCCGTCGCCGTCGAGAAGGGCGCCGCGCATGCTCGCATCGAGAGCGACGTCTTCGAGAAGTTCGTCCCGTGGCGCTCCCACGATCTCGTCGATCAGCGACAGTTGGCCGCACAGAAAGAACCGGGCGTTCTGACTGGGGTAGACCTCTCGCGCGATGCGCTCACAGAAGTCGCCGCGCACCAGCGAACGGAACATCAACTCGCCCGATGTGTCTTCCTCCCCGGAGATGGAGAGCAGCGTGACCCAGCGCTCGAGGTGCTCCTCGCCGATGAGATCGATCGCGTGGGCGACGGACTCGATCGCGCCACCGTGGATTCCCGGGTTGACCGATCGGACGAGCCGGTAGGTCAGCGCCGGGTCCTGGCGGATGATGTCGGCGAGGCGGTCGCGGCTGACCCTGTCCTCGTGCAGCGCCGCCAGCAATCGCAGGACCGAGAGCTGGCTCGTCGGGACGTGCTTGACCGTGATGACCTTGGGCTTCCCGAGAAACCAGCCCTGGAATAACTCGAACCCGAGATCCCGACAGAACCTGAACTCATCGTCGGTCTCGACCTTCTCGGCCAGGAGCTGCACCTGGTCACCGAATTCCGCGACGCTGCGCCGCACCGCATCGTCTTCGAGCGCCTGGACGTCGATCTTCACCATTCTGGCGATGTCCAGGAGGGGACGCA
>JABSRK010000294.1 GCA_013213915.1 Planctomycetota bacterium | reverse complement strand
CCGGCCAGACGAGCCGACGGCGGGGTTCGTAGCGACGGACAATGCGCGCCGCGCACTTTGCAACTTCTTCATGACTGAAATAAAGAGAGCACCCAGAAAGAGAGCACCCAGAAAGAGAGTACCCAGCACTTCGGACGGGTGACGGAAGGGTTCTGATCGAGTGTCATCCAGTCATCGGTGATTTGCAACAACTAACTGGTCCCTGCCACGAGTTCGTCGCCATAAGATGCTATCTGTACACACCTTATGGGTACTCCGCTCCCGCTGAGCGCTATCGACCGATAGCCTGATAAACGCATCCAAAAACAACCACTGTGCGCCCCACCCCAGCGTCAATCGTGTCGACATCACATCGCGCTGTCATCGTCCTCTCCTTGGCCTGACGATCCTCTCCGCGCGCTGCTGGGCGATGGTCCTTTGCCACTCCCGAAACACGGCCGCAGGTCGATCGCGTGCCGCTCCACGACGGCTGCGGTGACCTTCATGATTGGCTGACGTCGCAGATCCCAAACACCACCTGCACGGTGAGAAAATTGCACACGCACTCGATGCGCAGATCGAGTTCGTCGCGCAGATCGAGTTCGTCGCGCAGATGGTGCGACGAAGGTACACATCCTAGCCGGACGACAGGATGAACTCGGCACACCGACCCCCGCGACCGGGTTCTCGTTCGGATGCTCACTTCTTCGGCTGCCGATTGCCTGACTCGAACACCTTCGGATTGGCGCCTGGACCCGCGGTCAGGGCGACTCGAGCCTGGCTGAGGTCGTTGCCGAGAAGGGTGACGTCCTCGGTCCCCGCGCCGAGATGCAGGAAGGTCCCCGTTCCCTCGGGCGCGAGGCAACCGTGTACGAAGGCGCGCTCGACGTCGCGGAGCCAGATGGCGGGCAATGACGAGCCCGCCGACTGGCGCCCCTCGAAGCCGTCGATCTCGACGTGGTCCACGCTCCAGCAGCGCACGGCGCTGCCCCACGCCGCACGCTCCGGAGTGTTCCATCGGAAGGTCACGTTGCGCAGCTCGAGGTGCTTCACGAAGCGAACGAAGATCGCGTACGGCGCTCCGTGAAAACCGTAGATCGGGTAGGGGTCGGGGGGGTTGTCGTTCAGGGTGGACTTGTCCATCCCGCCGTTCATGAGGATATCGATGTTCTCCAAGGTCAGGGAGCGCACGTACCCCTCGGCCTCTCGGAAGCCGGTGACGAAGATGCCCCCGTTGGCCTTGGCCGTGATGTTCGAGAGGGTGACGTTGTCGACGACGCCGGCGGCGGGCAGCACGGTGCCCGGGGGTGGCGCCTCCTCCACGTACAGCGGGAAGGACCACAGGTAGACGACCTGGCCGCCTGTGTCGAAGCGATCGGAGACGTCCATCACGATGTTGTCGACACGGACACCGTCCACGACGATCCCGTTCCACACACGAAAGCCCACCCCGCAACCCGCGTCATGGATGGTGCTGTTGGAGAAGGTGAGGTTTCTGACACCCGAGATCATCAGGGCGGTCTCGGAGGTCGTGAACTTGCAGTTGGTGATGGTGACGTCCCGGCTCTCTCCCAGGACGACGATGCAATCGTCCCCCGTCTGGATGTCGCAGTCGGAGATCCGGATCTTCTTGCAATTCCACAGGTTGATGCCGTCTGTGTTGGGGCCGTCGTTCTCGTAGATCCCATTGATCATGGTGAGGGCGCGGATGGTGATCCGCTCGCAATCCCCGAACCCGATGTTCCAGAAGGCGCCGTAACGAACCTCCACGTCTTCGAGGGTCACGTTCTTGCACCGGTCGAAGCGGATCATGTCGCTGGTGCGCACGAGATCGCCTTCGCCCTTCAGCCAACGCTCGAGCCGTCCCCCGTCCCAGAAGCGAGGCCCCTGCCCATCGATGGCGCCGCGCCCGACGATGGCGATGTTCTCCGCGTCTTCAGCGAACAGCAGGTGCTGTTCTTTTGCGTCGTAGTCCTCGATGCGCGTGCTTCCCCAGATGGTGCTCCCCTCCCCGAGGTGAAGGGTCACGTCGTCGCGTAACCGCACGGTCCCCGTGAGATAGTCACCCGCGGGGAAGAACACCGTCCCGCCGCCTTCCGCAGCCACCGCATCGACCGCGCGCTGGATCGCCGCAGTGTTGAGCGTGTGGCCGTCGCCCACCGCCCCGAAGGCGCGGACATCCTTCGCCATGAAGGTGCCGGTTCCCGCCACCTGGCACCCGGCGCACATGAGGATGGCCGAGATCAACAGACACGCACGCAGGATGGTCATAAGGCGCATTGTCCCCCCAGAGCCGGAGGACCTCAACCGACCACGCTCGTTGGGAGATGAAAGCACGCTTTACTGGAATTCACCGCCTCCCTTCGCATATAGTCCAGGTGCTCGCGCTGAACCTCTCACGACCCAGGTAGGCCATCCCATGAAGCGGTTCCTCATCGTCGTCAGCGCATTTCTTCTCAGCACGTCCGCCTTCGCCCAGCTCGCGCCCTACGACGCGGCGCAGATACGCATCGGCGGTCGGGACGCTCGTTTCCGCCATCTCCTCGATCGCGACGGAGACGGAGACCTGGATGCCGTGGGCTGGGAACAGGCGTGCGGCGTTGTCTACGGCAATCCGAGCGGCGCGTGCCACTACCGCATCGCTCTCTACGACAATCCGGGTAACGGGGCCCTCGTGCCTTCCTTCACGGAGAGCTTCAGCCTCTACCTCAACCCGCAGCCCACCAACCTGTCCATGGTGGTGGGTGACCTGGGGATTCCCGACGGTCGGGACGAGTTCCTCCTTTCCATGGACGCGTCGGTCTACGCATGGCCATCAGCCGCCTATCCGACGAGCGGTTCCCATGTGTTCACCCTGCCGTCCACCATCGTCGCCATGGCCGTCTCCGACTTCGACGGTGATGGTGATGGAGACCTGATGGTGCTCGACGCGACCGGAGTGCTCCGCCCTCGTCGGTTCCCCTACCCCGCCGCGTGGCCGGGCGCCGGCCTCACGGCCATCGGCCCCTCCGTATCCGTCGGGATCACGGCATCCGCGCGGTTGCTGGTATCAGACCTGGACGGCGATGGCGACGACGACTACGGCATCGCCACCAATTCCCAGCTCAGGGTCGTCTGGAACGTGTCTGGTGCGGGCCTTGTCCTTGGGCCCTCGTTCACCGCCGGTCAGGTGGGGAGCGCCTTCGCTGACGGAGACATCGACGGAGACGGAGACGTGGACCTGGTGGCGTTCGGTCCGACCACCTTCTCCGTGATACGCAACAACGGCGCCGGCTCGTTCACCGTGGAGAACTCCGTCGCGGGCGGTCCCGCCACCCACCTGGCAGACGTGGACGGAGACGGCGACCTGGACGGGGTCTGTTGCGGCGGCGGCGGCGGCATCCCGATCTCGGCCTACTACAACACCCAGGTGTCCGATTTCCAGGTGGCTCTCAACAACGGATCTGGCCTGTTCGCTCCATCGTTCAAGATCCCCGGTCTGGGCGCCGAGCGCCTCGCCGGAGCCGCCGACATGGACGGGGACGGCGACATGGACCTGGTGGCCGGACGCTGCGTCTGGTTCCAGGACGGCGCCGTGGCGGACCCACGGGAGCCTGCTCCATTCGCTGCCCCCATAGCCGCGGACCTGCTGGATGACGACGGCGACGGCGATCTGGAATACCGTTGGACACCAGCCGCCGTCACCCGCAACAACGGCGACGGCACCTTCGCCTCACGCCCCGTGACCATCCTGGGGACGCCGGCTGGCGGCAGCTACCTGGGCCCGGGTTATCCCGGTGACTTCGACGGTGACGGAGTCCTCGATCGCGTGGTCGAGTTGTCGGTCAACGGCAGCTTCGTGGATCTGCGCCTGTTGCGCGGACAGGGGGGCGGCTTGTATCTCGATGACGGCACCACCTTCATCGGCGCAGGAATCCAGGCCTCCATCTACACGGCGCTCGATGGCAATGGCGGCTTCACCGTGGACGCTGATCTGGATGGGGATCTGGATCTCGTCACCCACGCCACCACCTCCGCCGCTCTCTGGTCTCACGTGTGGCTGAACGACGGAAACGGGCACACCGTGCCCAACTCCATCAGCAACGACTTCATTTTCGAGGGCGCGGCAGACTTCGACGACGATGGGTTGATGGAGGTCATCGCCGCCGACAGCTACGAAGAGCTCTGGGTCTTCCGCGAGCAACCGGGCTTCGGCATCCTGCCGTCGAACCGTCTGCGCACGAGCGTCGCCGGCCTCCCCATGGGTGCCTTGGGTTCCCTTGCCTTCCGCCCGGGGAGCTTCCATCCCCTCGTCCATGACCTCGTCGTCGAGGACCTGACCGGCGACGGACGGCCGGACATCCTCGCCGTTGATTTCCACGCTACTGGAACACCAGCAAGCACTGTGTCCTACACTTCCGACCTCTACCTCCTGGAGAAGGACGCCGTCGGTCCGGGATTCACGGCCCACCCACCCCTCGGTCTCCCCGGTGTCTTGCCGAAGACCAAGTCCTCGGCCGGGGAGGCATGGAGCCCATCTCGCTGCAACTCGCAGACGTCGATGGTGACGGCGACAAGGACATCCTCACCACCCTCGACATGTGCGCCGGGCGTGGCTGGCAGATCATCGAGAACCTGGGAGGGGGCGCGTTCGGCCCGGGCGCCATGTACGTCATGGAAGGCACCGCCTTCGCGGACGTGGATGGTGACGGCGACGCGGATGCGCTGGGACCCGGACGGCTTTATCGCAGTCGCTCCGTCACGTCGGGCACCTATCAGCAATACGCGGACGGCTTCGCCGGCAGCGGCGGCGTGACCCCCACTCTCGGTGCCGTCGGTCCGTTCCGGG
>JABSRK010000293.1 GCA_013213915.1 Planctomycetota bacterium | reverse complement strand
CATCGCCCAAGGCGGTCGGGCGTTTGTCGGTGGCTCGGCTGACAAGGAGGTGGCGGATTCGGATGGGTACATCGACGAGATCCGCGTCACCTCGTTCCAGCCCGAACGGTTCGTGCTGTGGAACCACACCGAGATGGACCTGGTCGGCCCGCTTCCGCCGGATCCGAACAACCCCACCGCGCCGCCCCCGAGCGGCACCATCAGCGGCGGCGACAGCGCTGGCGGGATCGATGAGACGACGGACGAGATCCCTCTCGCGGCCGTCGAGTGGCTGATCTCCAACCCACGCAACTTCGGACCGAGTCCACAGTTCTACATCCTCCCCGACGGTCGCCAGATCCTCTTTGAGGAGGAGTTGCAGAGCCGTGGATTGCCGAACAATGATGCCGGGCTCGTGATGGTAGATGATGAGATCATCGCGTTCCGTACCATCGGCAGCTCCAGCGGGGGCGGCCAGGCGCTCCTCGATTGCGAGCGCGGGTACATGAATACGATCGCCAGCGCCCACGGGTTTGGCGCCAATGTCGTCTTCCTCGACTTCGTCAACGTGACCATGCTGCAGAACGGCCTCGACGCGTCGAGCAACCGGCTCGAGGTCGCCGACGCATCCGGGTTCTTGCGCAACGGTGGCACCGTGCTCGTCAACGACGAGATGATCCACTACACGACGGGGGAGCGCACGGCGCTCGTCATGCCCTGGCTGATGGACGAGGACGGCGACACGGAGGGCGGCCTGTTCCGCGCCCGCTACGGTACGCAGCTCTCCTCGCACGATTCGCAGGCGCTCGTTCTTGACATGCCGTTTAGATACTGGGATCGCTACGTGCCCAAGCAGGATGCGGCTGACCAGTCGTGGTACGGATTCGGACTCGATCTCCCAGGAGCGTTTTTCCACGAGTTGATGTTCGAGAAATACAGCCGGGACGAGTACACGGATCTCGAGGTCCTTGTGCGCACCGACGCGACCGTTTCGTGGGCCGCGGATCCCGAACAGACGGCCGGGCTCTACCGGTTCACCGACAGTGAAGAGGGGCAGCCGAACCTTATCGACGCGGCCGGTGACGGCGTCGGTGTCCGGGTGCTGTTCAAGTTCCTGTCCGGGGCGTTTGATCCGATCAACATGCGTGCGCACGGGTGGAAGTCGACGCCCGAGCTGCGTTCCATGCAGCTGACCTACCTGGACCAGACGCGGGTCCTGACGCGGGAGGAAAAGAGGTGACCCGTCGTCTCGACAGACGGCTCGGCTTCACCATGGTCGAGTTGCTGGTCGCGCTGACGCTGCTGTCCGCGATCGGGGCGCTGCTGCTGCAGCTGGTGCGGGGCAGTTTCATGCTGTACCGCGATGGGGACCAGCGCGGGGATCTGTACTCGACCGCGATCCCCGTCCTGGAGATGCTCGAGGACGACCTCCGTGCCGTGGATCCGGGGCCCGACGGCCGTCTGCTCGTGCTGCCCAGCGTGTTTGGTAATGCGGGGGAGGGCATCTTCATCCGGCTCGTCCGGAGCATGCCCGGCGGCGAACAACAACACGGCGTGCTACGCCGCGCCGGGACAAGCGTCGGAGCTGGCGGCACCTATTCCGGGCGTGATCCCGGGCTCGAGGAGCGCAGTCAGATCGCACCCCCGAGCGGCCTGATCGAGGTGGCGTATGCATTGGTGCAGGAGCCGGAGGATCCCGTCGGGGTGCTCACCTTGTACCGCGGCGAGCGCGCACCCGCACACGGCTCGGGGTCGTTCTTCGCCTCTCCAGGCTCAGACGAGGGCTGGGTGCGCAAGAACCTCCAACCGGTTGCAACGGGCATCCTGGGGCTCTGGCTGCTCTGCCAGGGACAAGAGACAGAGGACTGGCAAGAGGAGATCGTCCTCGAAGGGGCCGGCGGCCAGGGCGCCTCGCTCATGACCTGGGATAGTACGCGCGGCATGCTCTCGAGTGAGAAGTTCCCGCTCGCGCGGGGCGGCGCATCGCTGGCTGACCCGCGCGACGATGTCTATCCACGGGCGTTACGTATCGTCCTGCACGTCGCACGGGGTCAGCGCCCCGAGGCGACGCTGCGGCGTGTGCTCCGCGCTGATCGGAAGACCATCGACGTGAACACTACCGAGCAGTTTCCCGGGGAGGAGAACGTGGTTGACCGATACGTGAAGGTCGGGAGCGAGTGGATGCTGGTTGGTCAACACCAGAACGGTGAGGCTGTGGTGGAGCGCCGTTGCCGGCGGTCGGGGTCACGCAAGACCGTCCACCGGATCGGCGAGCCGGTCTTTGTCGGGCGCGTGTTCCGGAAGACGCTTGCGCTTCCGGCGGCACGTTCGTGGTGGAGCGGCGAGGATCGATGAGCGTACGCGTGGTGACACAAGCCGGATTCACGCTCGTCGAGGTGCTGGCCGCCATGATGGTCCTGCTCGTCGGGATGGTGGGCGTGTTCGCGCTGTTCGCCTCGTCGCTGGACCTGCAGAAGGAAGCTACGGAACGCATGGATGTGGCGCTCAACCTCTCGGCCGTGATGTCGCAGGTTCAAGGAGATCTGGCGGAGCGCGTCGACGGCAAGAGCAAGACCGCCGCGAGTCTCTCAGGTCAGACGTTTCCCGTTCCGGGGAACGACGGTTACAGTTATCGGGTGACGCTCGAGCCGATTCCGGATGACCTCTCCGGGCGCGGATTCTTCTGTCGCGTCGAGATCATCGCACGGTACCGTGGTGAGGAGCGAGTCTACGATATGGGGTATCGACCCATCGTGCCGGAGGCGGATAACGACGCCCGTATCCGGCGCTTGCTACGAGAAAGATAGGAAGAGATGAAAACGAAGATCCTAGGGTGTCTATTCCTGTTGCTCCTGCCGGCGCTGTTGCGGGCAGACGACATCGTTCTCATCGATGGGCGTTACCTTCAGGTGAAGGTGCTTGGCGCAACGGAGAAGAAGCTCCACATCAAGCTCCTGGTCACGGGCGGCGAGTTGTGGATCCCGTGGGATCTCATCCGAGAGTCGGACCGTGACCGCCTCATGGTCCAGTTCGGCTACAAGGAGGATGAGCGCCCCGAGATCACGCGGGCCGGCGTGCGACTCGTTACCAAGGCGGGTGAGGAGTTCTTCGGCGTCCCCGAGAAGACGTTCGACGCGCAGAGCGTGCCGGACGAGGTCGTGATCATCTACAAGGGCCGCAAGTGGCCATTCAAGAAGAACATGATCCGGACCATCGAGTGGCAGAACATCCCGGCGCTCGAGGCATACACGAAGGAGCAGCTCTACGAACAACGGCTCGCGAGCCTCAGTCCGGGCGACGAGGATCTGGAAGGCCACTGGGATCTCGCCCGCTACTGCATGGACATAGAACTCTATGCCCGCGCCGTCGAGCACATGCTGAAGGTGAGGGAGATTGACCCGGGGTATCGATCGGACTTCGTGGCGAATCAGCTCGAGCGCCTCGAGATGCTCGCGCGCAACCAGAAGATCGTCGACGCGATCCGCGGCGCCAAGCGCGAGTCGTACCACAAGCGCTTCGACCGATCGGTGGAGGAACTGGATCAGATCCTCTCTCTGGCGAGCCTCGATCCGAATCTCAAGGCCGACGCGGAGCTCACGAAGGAGGGCGTTCTCAAGCGCCGCTGGGACTACTTCGCGAAGCTCGTGACCCGCGGCTACTTCGACATGATGAACAACAAGATCGGCAAGATGTCCCGCGATCGGAAGCTCAAGCTGAAGGAAGCTCAAAACGAGCTTCGTCGTGAGCTTCACAAGGAAATCGTCGCCGACCTCGCCACCAAGCACGGTCTCGACGCCAAGAAGGAGGTCGAGAAGATGTGGGAGGAGCGTGTCGTGCACCAGCCGCGTCGCGCCTCCTACGGATCTGGCACCTTCATCATCCTCGGCAAGGCCAAGGGTGCGGAGCAGCGCATGCAGCAGATGCAGCGGCAGATGCAGCGGCAGGCGCGCCAGCAACGGAACCAGGGCGGGCGACGTGGTGGCAACCAGCAGCAACAGCAGCAGAACCAGACGTTCCAGCCTCCGAAGCCGCCGACCAAGGACGACTGGTGGGACAAACTCGCCGTTAGCAACATGCGGGCGCAGTGGATGAAGTGCTACTACGCCGAGAACGGAAAGAAGCTCGAGGTCGTCGGTGAACGGAAGAACCCGTGCTCCCGTTGCGGTGGCACCGGGAGCATCAAGTTCGCCGGCGCTCAGGGCGAGACCATCCCGGTGACGTGTCCGCGTTGCCAGGGGCACCGTCACGACAAGGGCGTCGCCTACAAGTAGCGATGACGCGCTTCGCCGTCGTCGCGTTCTTGCTCGCATCCTGCGCGACGCACCATCAGGGGCCTCCGCGGGGGATGAGTGACCCGTCCGCCCGCGCTCCGGCCCGGGGCGCAATCGGATTCGAGCGCGCGGATCGTGAGCGCACTCCACGCTCGGCGCACTCGGCCGAGCCGAGGGCTCGTTTGCCGGGGAACCCGGTGGTCGCGTCGTACGAGGGGCGCGAGATCCGCGCCGCCGAGCTCGGGCAGTGGTTCTTGAAGACGTATCGGCGCGAGGCGCTGGCGTCCCTCTCCAAGCTCATTGGCCTCGAGATCGTCGAGCGTGAGGCCAAGCGTGTCGGGTTCTCCTGCCCGCCGTCGCACCTCGACGCGAAGCGCGAGGAGATCATGGATCTCCTCGAGCGCGACGCCGCCGTCATGTACGGGATCGGGACGAAGGTCGAGCGCTATATCCGACTGCGCTACCAGCAGTCCCTCGCCGACCACCTGGCGCTTCGTCTCGAGGAGGCTCGTCAGCGCTGGCTGTTCAGCCGCGTCATTCGTTTCGAGGCCATGCGCACGGACCGGGTCGAACTGGC
>JABSRK010000292.1 GCA_013213915.1 Planctomycetota bacterium | reverse complement strand
GGAGCGTCCGGCTTCCGCAACGGGCTGAAGCTGTACTTCCGCCGCCACGCATGGGGCAACACGACGGTCGGCGACTTCCTCGATGCTCTTGGTGAAGGCGCTGGCAACGATCTGAACGACTGGTCGCAACTGTGGCTCGAGACCAGCGGAGTCAACACGCTCCAGGCCGCCACCAACGGCGACGAGTACGTTCTCCGCCAGCACCCGGGCAACGGCGACGCCGTACTGCGGCCCCACCACCTCGAAGTAACTCTCTACACCGACCGCAACGGAATCCTCGCCGCGACGGAGTCGGCATCCGTCGAGCTGGTCGGCTCCGAAGTCCCGTTGCCGTTGACGACCGGGGGCTCCGCGGTGCTCTGGCCCAACCAGGACGACCACGCGTACGCCCGTGTCCTGCTCGACGAGTCGTCCCTAGCGGCCGTCAAGACATCTCTGGATAGGGTCAACGACCCACTCACGCGCATGGGCCTGTGGTGCACTTTCTGGGAGATGGTCCGCGAGGGGGCGCTGTCGCCCACGGACCACATCGGCCTCGGCGCCCGGTTCCTCGCGCGCGAAGACAAGCCGGAGATTCTCGACGCCAACCTCAGGCTGGTGACGGTCTCGATGCGCCGCTACCTGCCAGCCGCCGCACAGGCCGCAGCGGGTGCGCGCCTGCTGCAAGCCGCCAACGATGCATGCGAACGCCACGCACGGGGCAGCGATCTCCAACTCCTTTGGGGGCGCGCGGCCCCTGGGTTCGTCGCCGACGCCGACCAGGCGTGTTCAATCGCAACCTGGCTCGGCGATGGAGCGCCCGGCGCATTGCCCGTCGATCAGGGGCTGCGCTGGCGCGTGCTCGCGCGGCTGTCGGCATTCGCCTTCGACGGCATCTCCGAACTGCTCGCTGCTGAAACCAAGCGCGACCCGTCGGACCGCGGAGTGAAGGCCCGGTTCGCTGCGGAGGCCGCCACGCCAGACGTCGGCGTCAAGCACGCGTTGTTCGATCGCTTTGTGCGTCCGACCCAGGGAGACTCTGCGGACCTGCTCAAGGCCGGCATGGGCAGCTTCTTCCAGCCACACCAGGCAGCGGCCACCGGTGAGTTCGGCCTGCGCTACTTCGACGTCCTCTCCGACGTGGTCAACGAGCAGGATCTCGAATATGCGACCCGCGGCTTCGCCCGGCTGCTCGTGCCGCACGCTATCGCCTCCCCCGCTCTCGAGAGCGCCGCCCGCGCGGCGCTCGACCGCGCCCAGGAGTCCCCGGTTCTCGAACGCGTGCTCCTGGAAGAGGCCGACGAGATGGCGCGCGCCGTGCGCCTACGTGCGTCAGCGCCCTCGTAGAGGCAGGGGCAATCCGGAGCCGACGACTACCGATCCTTGATCGGGACGTAGTCGCGCAGGGACGGCCCCGTGTAGACCTGACGGGGTCGGCCGATACGGAAGTCATCCTGGTGGTGCATCTCGACCCACTGGGCAATCCAGCCGGGGAGGCGCCCCATGGCGAACAGCACGGTGAACATGGGCACCGGAATGCCGATGGCCTTGTAGATGATCCCCGAGTAGAAATCGACGTTCGGGTAAAGCCTGCGTTCGATGAAGTACTCGTCGTTCATCGCAGCCTTTTCGAGATCCATGCCGATCTCGAGCAACCGGCTCGTCACGCCAAGCTTGTCCAGAACCTCATTCGCGGTCTTGCGCAGAATCTTTGCGCGCGGATCGTAGTTCTTGTAAACGCGATGGCCGAAGCCCATGAGACGAGTCGAGTCACCCTTGTCTTTGGCGCGCGCGACGAACTTGGCGGCAGTGCCCTCTTCCTGCTCGATCCGCTCGAGCATCTCGATGACCTTCTGGTTCGCGCCGCCGTGAAGCGGGCCCCAAAGCGCGCCGATTCCGGCAGCGATGCAGGCGAACAGGTGCGGTCGCGAACTGCCGACGAGGCGCACGGCGGAGGTGCTGCAGTTCTGCTCGTGGTCGGCGTGGAGCACGAGAAGTTGATCGACGGCCTTCGCGATGACGGGATCGGGCTCGTAGGATTCGCATGGCGTCGCGAACATCATGCGCAAGAAGTTCGACGAGTAGTCGAGTGCGTTGTCCGGGTAGACCGCGGGCTGACCCTTGGAGTGCTTGTAGCAGAGCGCCGCGATGGTCGGGAGCTTGGCGATGAGGCGGATGATCGCGGACTGGGTGCGCTCAGGACTGCCGAGGTCGTGCAGGTGCGGATAGAACGTCGACAACGCAGCGACCACGGTCGAGCAGACCGCCATGGGGTGGGCGTCCTTGGGAAGCGCACGATAGAACCGGTTCACATCCTCGTGGAGCATGGTGTGGCGGCTGACACTCCGCGTGAAGGCGGTGAGCTCTTCGCCCGTCGGCAGCTCGCCGTTCAACAGCAGGCTGCAGACCTCGAGGAAGCTGCTCTGTTCTGCGAGCTGCTCGATCGGATAGCCGCAATAGCGCAAGATGCCCTTCTCGCCGTCGATGAAGGTGATGTCGCTCTTGCAGGACCCGGTATTGGCGTAGCCCGGGTCGTAGGTGATGGCGCCTGTCTCCGAGCGTAGATGGCGGATGTCGACCGCGACCTCGTCCTCGGAGCCCACCATCACCGGCAGTTCGACTGTCTTATCCCCGATTCTTAGCGTCGCTTTGTCCGACATGTATGGCCTTTAGGGTCCAGATTGGGGCATCACGTTACCATCATTCGCGCACGGCACACGGCGCGGAGCTAACGCGCGGTTTCATCTGAGCTTGAAGCCTCCGGGTTCCAAGCCGGCGCGACCAGGCGGCGACGGCCATCCGCCGCAACCGCAGCGTCGTCACCTGATGTGAATTCCTTGTCCCAGAGTTGGCAGGTGACTTCCTTGTGCCGCTGATCGAGGCCCTCGCAATAATTCGTATAGACACAGCGTCGCACCTCGGCTCCGCGGCCTGTCCGGATCTTCTCCCACCAATCCGGATCTGCGAGTGACTGACGCGCCGCCGCCACCACGTCTGCGAACCCGCTGGCAAGGACATCCTCCATCTGGCTGAACGAGCAGAGTCCGCCGGAAGCGACGACGGGAACGCGCTGCCCGTCCGCCCTCACTGTGCGCCGGATGGCCGCCGCTAATGGAACATTGCGGCCGAACGGCCCAGGCGCGTCGATCCGAACCGTGGGCATGCACTCGAGCCCGGACGGGCCCGTATACGGATAAGCCGCCGCTCCGATCCGAGGCTGCCGGGCATCCTCGAACTTGCCTCCCTTCGAGACCGACAGGAAATCGACGCCGGCGCGCGCAAACGCCTTCGCGAAGGCACACGCGTCATCGATGCCGCTGCCGCCATCGATGACCTCGTCGCCGAGAAAGCGCGTCCCGACGCACCAGTCATCTCCCACACGGCGCCGCACCGACCGGATGACATCGAGAGGCAAACGCGCCCGATTCTCGAGGCTGCCACCATAACCGTCCCCGCGGTCATTCCGCCGGGAGAGGAACGACGCCATGGTGTACGCGTGCGCGAAGTGCAACTCGACACCGTCGAATCCGGCGCGTCGCGCACGGGCTGCGCCATCGGCAAACAGCCCGGGTAGGACCTGCGGGAGCTCGGCGATGTGCGGCAGATGGATGTCGGTCACGTGCTCGCGATGCCCCATCAGGAGCGCTTCGAGGTCGCGCTCATCGAGGACGGCGGCCCAGACGCCCTCATCGAGCTCCGCCAGCTTCGACCGGACGTCTCGATCAGCGGCGGTGCGCCACGCGCCATCCGACAGGCACTCGGCCAGGGCGTCCTTGTGCCGCGGCGTGAGGTCCAGATACCGCGCGAAATAACGCGTCGGCTCGGGGCGCCGATGAATCTTCAGGAAGTCGATGACCTGGATCATCAGCCGGGTCTCTCCGCCGCTGCGCGCGCGCACGGTGTCCGCGAGGCGTCGCAATCCCGGGATGAAGCGATCATGACCGATTCGCAGCAAGGGCCCGCTCTCCACGTCGCGGATGCCCGTTGCCTCGACGACGATCACCCCGGGACGCCCTTCAGCGAAGCGTCCGTACCAGGAGAGGATCTCGGGCGTCACAAACCCCTCGTCCGTCGCCCTCCACGGCACCATCGCCGGGACCCAAGTCCGCGAACGCGCCCACAGAGGACCGAGCCTCACCGGCGAGAACAACCGACTCTCGCGCGCGACGTCAGCCGTCGGCCAGGCACCGTCCGGATGTGGCCACATGCTCGCTACCGCATCACCTTCCGACGCGATTACGGCCGTCAGCCTTCGCTGCGTACAGGGCCTTGTCCGCGCGAGCGATCCAGTCCGCGAGCGGCTCACCCTGAAGGCGCTCAGCCACGCCAAAGGACGCCGTCACGCCCAGCCGATCCGCCGTGCGCTTCCAGTCGTGGTGGACGAGGGCACAGCGGATGCGCTCGGCCACCTCTCCGGCGCTGGTGCATCCGGTGCCGGGGAGTATGACGACCAGTTCATCACCTCCATAGCGGATACAGATGTCCTCGTCGCGGATCTCCACGAGAACGATCTTGGCCACGGTGCGGAGAACCGCGTCGCCGACGGGGTGGCCGTGTCTGTCATTGACCTCCTTGAACTGGTCCAGGTCGATGAAGATGGCGGACAGCC
>JABSRK010000291.1 GCA_013213915.1 Planctomycetota bacterium | reverse complement strand
TGTAGCCGACCCAGCGGATGGTGTCGCGGACCACCTTCTGGAAGTCAACCACCGCGTTCGACGTGATCTCTCCCGCGATCAGCGCGAGGCCGGTCGTGACCATGGTCTCGCACGCGACACGGCTCGCCTTGTCCTGGGCGATCATCGCATCGAGCACCGCGTCGGAGATGTGATCCGCCAGCTTGTCCGGGTGGCCCATGGAGACCGACTCGGAAGTGAAGAGAACCCGTTCAGACATGTCGCTTGGAGCTCCTGAGAAAGTGCATGAGCGTGGATATCGTACGCCGAGCAGACCCCTTGTGCCGCGCAATAACCGCCCGCGCGCCAGCGGACGCACGGGCTCGGGCGTCGGTGTCCGAGAGCAGACGGACCAGAGCAGCAGCGAGCGCGTCCGGGCCAGTCACGACCTCGAGCACATCGGCCTCGGCCAGATCATCTGCCGTCTCCCGCACTGTGTGCAAGTGGGGGCCGACCACAAGGGGCAAGCCGAGTCCTGCCGGCTCGAGCAGGTTGTGCCCACCCACATCGACGAGCGTTCCACCGACAAAGGCGACGTCTGCAAGTCCGTACAATGACGACAGTTCGCCCATCGTATCGACGACCAGACACGCGGGATCCGCGGCGTCCGAGGGGCGGCTTCGCAGGCCGACGCGAAGCCCCGCACGCTCCACCAGCTTGACCACATCCGATACGCGCTCGGGGTGGCGTGGCACCAGGACGAAACGGAAACCCGGGACGACTGCGGCGACGGCGACGCAGGCCTCGAGGATCAGCTCCTCCTCGCCCGGATGCGTGCTGCCGAACATGGCGATGGGCGCCACGGGGTCGAAACCGTGCTCCGCCCGAAGCGAAGCACGAGTCGGCCTCGAGGGATCGAGGGTCACGTTGTCGTACTTCAGGTTCCCTACGACCTCGATCCGGGAGGCCGGGACGCCAAGCGTACTCAGCCGATCGGCATACAACTGGTTCTGCATGAGGAACACGCTGATGCCGTCGAGAAAGCGCGGCAGCAGCCGCTGCATACACTGATATCCGCGCTGACTGCGCGCTGACATCTTGCCGTTGGCCACGAGTATGGGAACCCCGACACGGCGGCAGACCGCAAGGATATTCGGCCAGAGCTCGAGTTCCATGAGCACGAGCACACGCGGCCGAACCCGGGTGATGAAACGACGGACAGCAAACGAAAGGTCATACGGACACGCGCGGACGTCGTGATCCGGATACGTGGTGGCTGCGACGCCGAGGCCCGTCACGGTGGTGCTGGTGACGACCACGCGAGCGTCGTCGATCCCGTCGATGAGGGAGCGCGCCGCGAGCACCTCCCCCACGGACACTCCATGCACCCACACGACCGCACGACCGTCATCTTCAACCGCGTCTACAAAGCCCAGGCGACACTTCGGAGACGCGAGGCGTTTATGCTTCAGCACCCGCGCCAGCAGGTAGAACGGCCCCAACAGAACCGCACCGAGAATATAGAGAGCATCGAGAGCCAGCATCAGCAGAACGCGAGCTTGGGCCCGCACTTCACATCAGACGGTGCGGAGCACGCGAGAGGCCGCGCCCCCTCAACACTCGTACTCCGGCGGGAGCAACTACGCGGCGCCACAGCACTTCTTGAACTTGCGTCCGGAACCACACGGACACGGGTCGTTGCGCCCGACCTTGGGAGCTTCGCGCTGGAAGGGTTTGGGGGCTTCGTCGGACTGTGACTGGTACGCCGCGGCCTCCATATCCTCGCGACCCGAATCGAATTCGGAGTGCGTCGCCACGCCGCCGTGCCAGACATCCTTGGCCGCGTAGTCATCCTCTGGACCGGTCGCTGGCTCGAGACGGAAGATGTAGTCGGCTACCTGCTCCTCGATAGACTGGAGCATGTCCTCGAACAGGCGATAGCCCTCGCGCTTGTACGCGATCTTCGGATCCTCGTTGCCGTAAGCCCGAAGTCCGATACCGGACTTCATGGCGTCCATGTTGAAGAGATGCTCCTTCCACTTCGTGTCGAACGCCTCGAGGAGCACGAAACGATTGACAGCCTCCATCAACTCGTCGCCGAATTCGACGGCCCGCCCGTCGTACACGCGGTCGAAGGCATCCATCAGCATCTCGGCGGGCGACGTGTCCACGTCGCGCTCAATGGCCGGCGCATCCTTCCCCGTCTTACGGGTGAACCACTCGGCCACCTCCTCGAGCTGCCATTCGGAGGCCTGCATCTCGGCGGAGCAATAGGTGTCGATGATGCGGTCGATCGCCCCGCCCACCATGCGCAGGACCAACTCCTTGAGGTTCTCGCCGCGGAGGATCTGCTGGCGGTGCTCATACACCATCGTCCGCTGCTCGTTCATGACTTCGTCGTACTCGAGCAGCCGCTTGCGGATTTCGAAGTTCCGCTCCTCCACCTTCTTCTGGGCGCGCTCCACCGATTTTGACACCCACTTATGCTCGATCGGCTGTCCGTCCTTCAGGCCGAGCTTCTGGAGCATGCCCGCGACCCGCGGGCCAGCGAACCGGCGCATGAGATCGTCTTCGAGGCACAGGTAGAACCGGCTCGACCCCGGGTCGCCCTGGCGGCCTGAGCGACCGCGCAACTGATTGTCGATACGGCGGGCCTCGTGGCGTTCCGTGGCCAGGACGTGCAAGCCACCGATCTCGCGTACCCCGGGGCCCAGCTTGATGTCGGTCCCGCGACCCGCCATGTTCGTCGCGATGGTAACCCGCCCACGCTCACCGGCCTTGGTGACGATCTCGGCCTCGCGCGCGTGTTGCTTCGCGTTCAGGACCTCGTGATCGATACCGCTGCGTCGCAGCGCCTCCGAGAGCTTCTCTGATTTCTCGATGGACGTGGTCCCAACGAGGATCGGACGACCCGCCTCATTGTTCTCGCGAATGTCCTCCAGCATCGCCTTGAACTTCTCGGTCTCCGAACCGTAAATCAGGTCATTCGTGTCATCTCGGATCATGGGATCGTTGGTCGGGATCACCATGCAGCCTAGTCCGTAGATCTTCAGGAACTCCCCGGCCTCCGTCATCGCCGTGCCGGTCATACCCGAGAGCTTGTCGTAGAGCTTGAAGAAGTTCTGGAACGTGATCGTCGCCAGGGTCTGGTTTTCGGCGCGGATGGAGATGCCTTCCTTGGCCTCGACGGCCTGGTGCAGCCCGTCGCTCCAGCGGCGTCCCGGCATGAGACGGCCTGTGAACTCGTCGACAATGATGACCTCTTTCTTGCCGCTCTCACCGACGTCCACAACGTATTCGTCGTCCAGGGTGAACAGGTGCTGCGCCCGCAACGCCTGCTCGAGCAGATGCGGCCACTCCATTTCCTTGCCCTGGTAGAAGGAATCGACACCGACAAGTCGCTGGGCCTCGAGGATGCCCTCCTCGCTGAGAATCGCCTGGCTCTCCTTCTCCTTGATCTCGAAATGTGTGTCCTTCTTCAACTTCCGCACGATCTGGTTCGCCTGCGCGTACTTGCCGACCTCGCCCTCTGATGGCCCCGAGATGATCAGCGGCGTGCGCGCCTCGTCGATCAGGATGTTGTCGACCTCGTCCAGGATCGCGTAGTGGCGACGCTGCACTTGCTCCGTCAACTCCGATTTCATGTTGTCCCGCAAGTAGTCAAATCCGAACTCGTTGTTCGTTCCGTACGTGATGTCCGCCGCGTAGGCATCACGCCGCTCGGCGTTGGTCATGTCCGCCTGGATGCACCCGAGCGTCAGGCCGAGGCGCTCGTAGATCGGCCCCATCCAGGCGCGGTCACGAGACGCGAGGTAATCGTTCACCGTGATGACGTGCACGCCCTCACCCGAGATCGCGTTGAGATAGGCAGGACACGTCGCGACGAGGGTCTTGCCCTCCCCCGTCGCCATCTCGGCAATCCTGCCTCTGTGGAGGATGATGCCGCCGACGAGTTGGACGTCGAAGTGGCGTAGGCCTTTCTCCCCTCCGGGCGGCGGCGTACGCTTGCTGGACTCTCGCACGAGCGTGAACGCGTCGACCAGGATGTCCTCGCGCGTCTCACCGTCCTTCAACCG
The DNA here is from genome assembly GCA_013213915.1 of Planctomycetota bacterium. Classification (GTDB taxonomy): domain Bacteria; phylum Planctomycetota. The sequence continues at coordinate 816 of JABSRK010000291.1, read as the reverse complement.
TTGGCGAAGGCGGTCCGTCCACTCCCGCAGTGACGCATCGGAGAGCTTCTCAAACTCCCGCTCGCGATCGTTGATCGCCTGGACGAGCGGCAACGTCTGCCGGATTTCGCGGTCGTTGCGATTGCCGAAGATCTTAGTGAGGAACTTGTCGATCATGGCGCGTCATCGCCCCCAACGCGGCGACCAAGATGCTCGGAAACGAATTTGAGCAAGACGGGCGACTCGTAGGGCTTCACCAGGAAACCATCGATCACACCGAAGTGGCTGGGCCCGATCGTCGCCGCCGTCGCCAGGATGAACGGAATGGCCTCCAGGTCGGGATCCTCCCGCAGCTTACCCGCGAGGTCCAGTCCGCTCATGCCAGGCATTTCGAGATCGCTCAGGACCAGATCGGGACGATCTCGATGAATCGACTCCAGGGCATCCTCCGCGGTGTGCACCTGGCGAGTGCGGTAGCCGGACCGAGCGAGGATGGCATCGACGCCTCGCGCGATATCGACCTCGTCGTCCACGATGAGAACGTAGGCAGGGCGCGTCTTGGTCTCGCGCCGCGGTGCAGCCGGCGTCTCGCGCTCCACCTGCGCAACGATAGCCGCGAATGTCGGGACATCTCGATCCTGCCAGGCTCGCTCGACGGACTCCTTGAGGCGGGCATTGAATCGCTTGACCTCAAGCCACTGCTCATAGTCCGGGAAGCTGTCCTTCAAGTCCATCTCGTCGTGCGTATCGACGGCGAAAAAGAAGCGGCCGCGAATCAGCAGCTCCTGAAAGACGAGCTTCATGAACGGATAGCGGTGGTTCCCGAGACGCAGCGTG
>JABSRK010000290.1 GCA_013213915.1 Planctomycetota bacterium | reverse complement strand
CCTTGAGCTTGGGTTCGGCGTTGAAGAAGACGTCTTCCTGATAGACGTATTCGTTGACGGGATCGCGAGGCGAGCCGTGGACGAACAACGCCGCTCCATGGCGGAAGGTGAGAGGGAGGTTGCGGAGCCAGTCCCAGCGTTCGGTGGCGTGGCGGCCGCGGAGGAGTCCGGGCTTCATGCGCTCACGGGTGAACCGGATCGCGGCGCGGGCGAACGGGTTGAAGCGTTCTGCGCCGGTGAAGAGGGCTTCATCGTGGTTACCGCGGATGGTCTCGCCGCAGCGCTCCATGACGATGTCCGTGCAGGGTTCGGGATCGGGTCCGTACCCCACAATGTCCCCGAGGCAGTAGATGAGTTCGTGCCCCCGGGCATCGATGTCCTTCAGCACCTCGGTGAAGGCTTCGAGGTTGCTGTGGACGTCCGAAACGATGGCGTAGCGGTCCGCCAAACCTACTCCTCAAATCGACCAGGCGCGCAAGGGCCCATTCGTCGGGCGGCCTTTCCATTCGTCACCTGGGCCCGATATCACACCATCGGCAACTCGGGCGGGCAAGTCGGACGACGCGAAGCGCACAACGCCGACAACCTGAAGAGAACAAACGTCAGGTCGTCCGGCTTCGAGGGGACCTCCCCTTCCTCCTCTGCTTCCATACGGGAGCGGGAGGTCGCCGCGAGGCGCCGCGCGGCACGTTCCAGGGGCCCCTTGCGGACGGCCTCCACGATCTCTTCTTCGGTGAGGTTGTCCGAGAGTCCGTCGGACGCCAGGACCACGGTGTCGCGATCCGCGAGCCGCATCGGCGATCCCATCTCGACGCGCATGTCCGGTGTCCCCAACATGTTCGAGACGAGGTGCCGCTCCTCGTGGTGGAGGGCCTCGTGGGCGTCCATCAGTCCGGCCTCGACGGCGTAGCCGGTGGGGGAATGGGGCACGGTCTGCATCTTGACCCGTCCGCGTTGGCCCACCGCGAGGATCATGGAGTCACCGACGTGGAAGGGACGGATCGTCCGCCCGCCGATCTCGACGATGGAGAGCGTCGTCCCGGCGCCGACCCCCAGGCCCGCGATGGCGTGGTTGGCGGCCTCAACGCCGTTGAGGACGGCATTGCGCAGGTCGGTGTCGTCGCTGCGGGCTCGCCGTACGGATGTGGCCAGCAGGCTGATGGCCAGCCCTGAGGCCTGAGCTCCGGCCTTTTGCCCGCCTGCGCCATCAGCGACGACGAGCAATCCGCTCTCGTCGGAATAAGGGATGAGGGCGGCCGCGTCCTCGTTCGGACGCTCCCTGCCTGGGCATCGTTGGCTGAACACCACGGCGTGCCCCCCACAGAATGAGGTTGCCGTGCCCTCCGCCATGTCCGCCTCAGTGAAGAGGTGAGATCCTGCCGGCGCCGTAGTCGTCATGGTCCCCGCGGGCCATTCTGCCCCCGCGCCGGGGCAGATCCCAGAAGGAACTGCTCGTGACCAATAGCCACGACTTCTGCTGTTAGCTACGTAACCCGTTGCTAGGGAACGGAATGGCCGTTTGTGCGATGGCCGTTTCCATTCACGCGATCGCCCAGGATCGCGTGTTCACGGACGCGATGGAAGGCCTCCAGCATCTGGGTAGCCGTTGCGAACCGCTTTCGCTCATCGACCTGAAGGGCCCGGCGGATGATGGCGATGAACGTCGGATGCCAGTTGCGCACGAGTCGCTCATGCCCTGGCAGGGGCCAGCGGAACGGCCACCGGGGTAACTCCCTGGCGATCATGCGATAGAGGAGCAGCCCGACGGAGAACACGTCCGATCGCATGGACGGCTTTCCCATGGCCTGCTCGGGCGCCATGTAGCCGATCGTGCCTGAACCGGAGGTCGAGACCGTCTTCTGCGCCACCTTGGCGATACCGAAGTCCGCCAGCCGCAACTGGTTTTCGGGGAACAGGATCAGGTTCTCCGGCTTGAGATCGCAGTGGATGATCCGGCGTCGGTGCGCGAATGCGAGCGCCTGCAGAAGCTGCTCGGCGAAGGCGAGGATCGTCCTGTTGCCGAGTCGGCGGGTGAGGCGCTCGGACAGGGTTTCCTTGCCGAGCCGCGTCACGATGGCGAACTGCCCATCCACCTCGTCGGCGGTCTTGATCGGGAGGATGTTGGGATGGTCGAGGGGGGCGGCGAGCCGCGCCTCCTTCTTGAAGTCGGCCAGTACGCCGCGACTCAGCAGGTAATCGTGGGGGATTTTCAGCGCGACGTCGATGCCCTCGACGGTGTCCCGTGCGCTGTATACGACAGCAAACCCACCTGTCGCGAGGCGACGGTGGATGCGGTATTTCCCCAACTTCTGGCGTGCCCTCAAGGCCATGGTGGTCGTTATCGTGCGGAGAATGAAGCGCGAACCTCAAGTCTACTTGATCGCGCATAGGAGTTCACCGTGGGCGTTGCAATCGGTTGCACGAACGGACGAAGTCACGTGCGCATTTTTGCGCGTCGTGGCTACGAAGTTGTCCATCGAGAGCAGGGTCGCGCCGCTCAGTAACGGGGATCGAGATGCGCCTCGTCGATCTCGTTCAGTTCCAGCGTCCAAGGACGTCCGTGGTCCGGTCGCAGGCGGACCCGTCCGTCGGTCACGCCCTCGATGACACCGTGGAGGAGTGACTGACCGTCGGTGGCGGGTTCGGTGAGTTTCACCCTGGCGCGCTCACCGACGAAACGTTCGAAGTGTCGCTGAGTCCAGAGGATGCGGCGCACTCCCGGGGACTCGACTTCGATCGAATAGTCGTCCACGGGGGCTCCGTCGGCCTCCAGGGCCCGGCGCACGGCGCGGTTCATGCGGGTGCAGTCGTCGATACCGATGGGCCCCGGGTCTGCGTCCAGGGTCAGGGTCAGGGTCCGGGCGTTGCTGATCGTGAGGCGCAGGACCTCGTAGCCCTCCCGTTCAACCAGTGTGCGGACGATTCCCTCGGAACGTGTACGTTCTCCCGACTTCATGGGGACAGCACTTTAACCGCCCCGCCCGACCTGGCAGACCTGTACAGCCGATGTCACTCGATCTCTCTGTGCTGCTCGACGGTGCCTTCGTCATGGCGCCCATGACGAAGGGCTCGAACCTGCCGTATCGCAGGCTCTGTGACGAGCTCGGGGCCACGATCACCATGGGCGAAATGGCGGTCGCGCGGCGGTTGAAGAAGCGCAGCCGGCCCGAATTCGCCCTCATTCGTCGTCATCCGGCGGAGAAGGTGTTCGGCGTCCAGCTCGCTGGGCGGGACCCGGACGAGATGGCCTGGGCCGCTGCGCTGGCAGTCGAACGGGGAGCCGATCTGGTGGATATCAACCTGGGCTGCCCCATCCACGAGATCACCCGTCGCGGGCTGGGTTCGGCGTTGCTGGAGAAACCTCGCAAGGTCCGCGAGATGGTCTCTGCGATGAAGGCGGCGGTGGGTGACGTCCCGGTCACGGTCAAGATCCGCCTGGCCTGGGCGGAGGGCCGCTTTGTCCACGTCAAGATCGCTCGGGCTGCTGTCGATGGTGGAGCCGACGGGATCGTCGTCCACGGTCGCACCCGCCAGGCCCGCTATCGTCGGGCGGCGGACTGGGAGAAGATCGGGGAGGTCGTCCAGTCGGTGCCGGTGCCGGTAGTCGGCAACGGGGACATTCAGTTTCCGCACGAGATCGAGGCTTTTCGAACCCAGGCTGGGTGTGCTGGCGTCATGATCGCTCGCGGGGCGCTGATCAAGCCGTGGATCTTCAAGGAAGCGGTCGATGGTGCTTACTGGGATATATCGGCGGCGGAGCGCGTCGGGATCGGGCGTCGTTACGTCGCGCTGGCCAGGGAGCACTGGGGCGAAGACGACCGAGGGCTCGCCAGCGTGCGTCGCTTCCTCTTGTGGCACCTAGACTTCTGGTATCGCTACGTCCCCCGATACCCGGACGGGCGCTTCCCCAAGCTGCAGGAACGTGGAGATCCGTTCGAGCCCCGGTCCGAACTGGAGGCAGTCCTGTCACGGCCTGATCCCGCGGCCCATGGGTGGATCGCGGACCTCCTGATCCACGGTGAAGAGCGGGCGGGCCCGATCCCGCAGCTGCCATCGGAAGAAGACCTCGAGCGCCACCGCGACCCCATCCCACAAGGATGACCGGTCATCCGCCGATGGCGGTGCCGGGAGGGCGGGTTGCGCGCTCCCAGCGGGGCCTCAGCATCTCGGCCAGGCTGTTGCCGACGTCGTCCAGGAGCACCGGGTGTGGCACGGCGCGTCCCGCGATCCAGTCGGACGACGCTTGCAGGTTCTCGGTGAGGTCGTCGTAGCTGAGGACGCGTGTCGGGACACCGTCCAGGGGTGTGAGATCCGCATCCTCTCCAGGCGCGACCACGACGGCCGCCAGCGGCTCGGCAACGGCGCGGATCGCGGGCAACTGGGGCGCCGCAGCGTGCCAGCCGTCCGTCCCGACGATGACCAACCCTATGCGCTGCCGCGAGACGAGGATGTGGCGTGGAGCACGGGTCCACGCGGCGACGAAGGCAGTCGCGACACCCTGCTCCGGGAGTGCGAAACGGAAGCTGGCGATGCCCGCGTGCAGCAGGGCCCGGGACATCTCGAGGAACGGGCGCAGCCGGGGTCGCCGGGTCTCCCGCCCGTCCAGGTCACGGCCTGGTCGGTCAGGGAAGATGACCGCGAGCGGGTGGGGCGGAGTCGTTTCCACCGGCAGGTCCCACTGGCCTGTGATGACCCCGTTCCCGACGGCGATTCTCACCTCTTCAACCGAGACCTGTCTCGACATGGCACACAAGGCTAACACCTTTATCAGGTTGGTCTTGCGTACGATCGGCTGACGATTTTTCAGGGGCGTGGCCGCCACCCGCCAGGGAATCCTGCAATTCTCCGGGGTCGAGACTTATCCTCACAGGAGAGACGTCTTGATCTCTCCCTCTCGGAGCCTTGATGCCCCGCCTCACGCTGCTTCTCCT
>JABSRK010000029.1 GCA_013213915.1 Planctomycetota bacterium | reverse complement strand
CCAGTGCGGCTTCTGCACCCCGGGCATGATCATGTCGTGCACCGCACTGCTGCGCGGGAACAAGAGCCCATCACTGGACGAAACGCAGCAAGCGCTGTGCGGGAACATCTGCCGCTGCGGGACCTACATCAACATCTTCCGCGCCGTCGAGAGCGCTGCGAAGGCGGGAGGAAAGTGAGATGAAGAAGGACAAGACCCACAAACTCAAGCTGGGCTACAAGGGCGACGTCAAGGAAGTCGAGATCACGTTGCCGGACGACGAGCCGCGCCCGTTCGACATGACGTCCAAGCTCGACATCATGGGCAAGCGCCACCAGAAGGTGGACGCGGTCATGAAGGTCACCGGTCGCGCGAAGTACACGCACGACATGAAGCCCGCAGGCATGCTCTTCGGCGGGTTCGTTCGCTGCCCCCACGCGAAGGCGAACCTGCAGAGCATCGACATGGACAAGCTCGCGAAGAGTCCCGGCGTGAAGGCCGTGGTCGATGCCGAGACGCTGCGCATGCCGACCACGATCCGCTACGCCGGCCAACCCGTCGCGGCCCTGGCTGCCGAATCACGTCAGGCCCTCGAAGAGGCGATCCGAAACGCGGACGTGAGCTACGAGGTGCTGCCCCACGCCGCCCGCGTCGACCAGGCCACGGCCGCCGACGCACCCCAGGTGCACGGAAACCGGGGGAACGTCCGGGCGGGGCGCGATCCCCGCCAGCTGGCCGAGGTCAACGCCGCCTTGAACAGCGGCAAGCTCAAGGTCGCCGAGGTGGTCGCCCGGACCCAGGTCCAGACCCACTCGTGCCTGGAGACGCACGGGACCGCGGCCCAGTGGAACGGCGAGCACCTCACCATCTGGACATCGACCCAGGCCACGTTCGGCGTCCGCGGCCAGTTGGCCCGCGGACTCGGGGTCAGCGAGTCCAACATCACCGTCATCGGCGAGTTCATGGGTGGTGGGTTCGGCAGCAAGTTCGGCGCCGGCTACTGGAGCCTGGCGGCCGCGCGCCTCGCCAAGAAGGCGGGAGCGCCGGTCAAGATCATGCTCGACCGTCGAGAGGATCAGACCGACACGGGCAACCGTCCCGACTCCATCCAGGACATGAAGATGGGCGTGGACGGCGATGGCAAGATCGCCGCCTACAGCGTCAGCAACACGGGCACCCCGGGCATCGGCCGCGGCGCCAGCGTTACCAACCCGATGATCTACGACATCCCGCGCGACATGACCGCCTCACGGAGAGGCGAGGTCGCGACCAACGCCGGTGGCGCGCAGGCGTTCCGCGCGCCGGGTCACCCGCAGGGTTCGTTCGGACTCGAAACGGTCATGGATCTGGCCGCCGAGAAGGCCGGGATCGATCCGGTCGAGTTCCGCCTGAGGAATGACTCCAACTTCGTACGCCAGCAGCAATACAAGGAGGGTGCGAAGAAGATCGGCTGGGCGGACCGCAAGAAGAACGGCGCCGCCACCGGCCGCTTCCGCACCGGCTACGGCGTCGCCGCCGCCAAGTGGGGCGGCACCGGCGGCCCCCGCGCCGAGGTCCTCTGCCGCATCACCAATGACGGCTCCATCGAGGTCCGCAACGGCGCCCAGGACCTGGGCGTCGGCACGCGCACCCTGCTCGCCGTCGTCGCGGGGGAAGAGCTGGGTATCGACCCGTCACAGATCAAGACCGCCATCGGCAACACCAACGACCCCATCGGGCCCGGCTCTGGCGGGAGTCGTACCGCCGCATCCATCGCCCCGGCCGCCCGTCAGGCCGCTTTCCTCGTCGGACGCGAGCTGAAGGCGCTCGTCGCCCAGCACCTGAACTGCGAGGCGGACGACCTGGTCACCAAGGGTGGCAAGGTGAGCAGCCTCACCGACGGCAAGAAGTCCATGAGCTTCAAGGACGCCTGCCGGCTCATCCGCCAGGGGGACATCAGCGCCGTCGGCAAGCGCGTCCGCAACTGGCGCGACGCGACCTACATGAACGGCGTTGCCGGCGCCCAGTTCGCGAAGGTGACGGTCGACTGCGACTTCGGCATCGTCAAGGTCGACAAGCTCGTGGCGCTGCAGGACTGCGGGCTCGTCATCAACCGGCTCACGGCCGAAGGACAGGTCTTCGGAGGCATGATCCAGGGGCTGTCCTACGCGCTGTTCGAGGAGCGGCACATGGACCGACACCTCGGGCACATGATCAACTCCGACCTGGAGATGTACAAGATCGCCGGACCGGCCGACATGCCCGAGATGGAGGTGGTCCTCTACGACGTCGCGAACGGAGCCAACAACTGCTCCGTCGCCGGCATCGGCGAGCCGACCATGATCCCCACGGCGGCCGCCATCGCAGGCGCCGTTCACAACGCCACCGGCGTCCGCGTCACGTCGATCCCCATGACCCCGGACAAGGTGCTCATGGCCCTGGAAGAGGGAGGCAAGTGAGATGAGGAACTTCGACTACTACCTCCCGAGCACCACGTCGGAAGCACAGGACGTCCTGAAGAAGGTGAAGGGCGCGCGGGCGAAGGCCGGCGGCACCGACCTCATGGGCCTGTTGAAGGACAGGCTCACGGCGCCGGACAGCGTCGTCTCCCTGGACAATGTGGGCGAACTCACCGGCATCAAGGAGCGGGACGGGGGCGTTTGGATCGGCGCGACCACTACCATCGCAACCGTGGCGGCGAACAAGACGGTTCACCGAGGCGGAGAGGCCGTCGCCGAGGCCGCAGCACGAACAGGTACGCCCCTCATCCGCAACCGCGCGACCGTCGGCGGCAACCTGTGCCAGCGTCCGCGCTGCTGGTACTTCCGCCACCCGGACTACCCCTGCTCCAAGAAGGGTGGCGAGACGTGCTACGCCCAGGAGGGCGAGAACAAGTACCACGCCATCTTCGATAACGTCACCTGCAACATCATCCATCCGTCGAACCTGGCCCCGGCCCTGTGGGCCCACGACGCCAAGATCCACGTGCTCGGTGCGAACGGAAAGACGAGGGACATCGGTATCGACGAGTTCTGGGTGCTCCCCGAAGAGGACATGAGCAAGGAAACGGTGCTCGAAGACGGAGACCTCGTCACCGGCGTCACCTACACGCCTGGAGGCCGGAGTTCCGGATCGGCCTACGTCGAGGTCCGCGAGAAGCAGTCCTACGACTGGGCGCTCACCAACGCGGCCGCCCGCATCGACCTCTCGGGAAGCAGGGTCAAGGACGTCCGCCTCGTGATCTCGGCCGTCGCGCCGGTGCCCATGCGTCGGGAGGACGCCGAAGCCGTGCTCAAGGGCAAGGCGTTCTCCGAAGACCTCGCGTGGAAGGCCGGAGAGGCCGCCGTCGCGGACGCCACACCTCTACGTGACAACAAGTACAAGGTCCGCCTCTTGAAGGCGACGGTCGCCCACACCCTCATTGCGGCCGCACAACGCGCGAAGGGAGGCAAGTGATGCCCAGCTACGAACCCAATCGCGGACGCCTCCCCCACGACTGCTGCGAGCACCTCTGCGCCAAGACCATGTACATGGCGTCCGAGGACCAGGACTTCGACAAGGTCGAGGAGTTCGACGGTTTCCAGACCGCGCACTACTGGTGCGCCCTGAACCAGATGCCCCTCGGGCCAGACGGTGACGAGGTCGCTCCGGACACCTGCCGACCCGGGCGCGCGTGCTGCGTTCCGAGGCTGAAGGTCCCGGAGGTATAGGGACCGACGCGTATTCCGGCGGGTTCACCAACGAACCTGTCGGGCCGCGGCACGGCGGCGGCCAGTTCCGTGTCCAAACACCGGGCGTCGGTTACGCTCGCCATTCCTCCCGGAGACGCACCATGCTGATCGCGCGCATCCTCGTCCTGACACTCGCCCCCGTCATCGCCCTGGCCCAGGGAGTCGGCTACGACGACACCCCCCAGCTACCGGGACAGCAGTGGAAGGTCCACGATAAGGCGAGGCCCAATCCGCCGGTGGTCACGCCGGTACCGTTCGTCGCCCTCCCTCGTCCCAGGGATGCCATCGTGCTGTTTGACGGCAGCGACCTGTCCAAGTGGACCGGACGCGGCGGTAAGGCGTCATGGAAGATCGAGAACGGATACATGGAGGTCAACGGCAAGGGTGAGATCGCCACTCGCGACAAGTTTGGCGACTTCCAGCTTCACCTGGAGTGGGCGTCACCGGTGGAGGTGAAGGGCAACTCACAAGGGCGCGGGAACAGCGGCGTGTTCCTCGCGGGGCGTTACGAAATCCAGATCCTCGACTCGTACAAGAACAAGAGCTACGCCGATGGGCAGGCCGCCGCCATGTACGGTCAATTCGCTCCGCTCGCGAACGCATGCCGGGGCCCCGGCGAGTGGCAGACGTACGACATCGCCTTCCGCGGCCCGCGCTTCGGAGAGGATGGAAAGCTGAAGGCCCCCGCTCGCGTCACCGTCGTCCACAACGGCATCGTGGTCCACAACGGCCGTGAGTACATCGGCGGCACGACCCACCGCGCGGTCGCCAAGTACGGCAAGCACGGCCCGGGCCCCATCAAGCTGCAAGACCACGGCAACCCGGTGCGGTTCCGCAACATCTGGATCCGCAAGCTGTAGCTCGAGCCGAGGTCGGCCGAGTTCAGTCGGACACGTCCCCGTCCTCCCCGTCTTCTGCGTCCTCGGGAGGGGTGTAGTCGAAGCGGCTCTTCAGGGTCTCGAGGAGCCCATCGATCTGCTCCTTGGCGCCGGTGACCTTGACGATGGAGTTGTCCTCGTGGAATGCAAGGAGCTCCTCGGTCTTCGCCCACTCCCGGACGTGATCGACCACGCGGGGCTCGAATTCGTCCTTGTACTTCTTGAACGTCTTGGTGTGGCGGATGAACGGGGCGGCGGAGTCCGACATGAGAGGCAACCTCCGAGGTGCCGGACGTTACCGAAAGGGACCGCAGACCTCCAGGGGTGCGGCTAGAGCAGCGTCGCGCCGAGCTGTCCGCAACCGGCGAGTCGGTCCTGGCCGGCGCTGAGGCGCACCTTCACCGGGAATCCAAGCGGGCGCAAGCGCTCCGTCCACGCCCGGACCTCTTCACGCCCCGGCGTCTCCAGGCTCGAACCTTCCACCGGATTCAGCGGGATGACATCCAGGATGAACGGAAAGCCCACCAGGTGCTCACGAATAGCGTCGATGTCGTCGTCACCCAGGGTGAGGTCCTTGATGGCGATGTACTCGAGAGTGACGTGCCTCTTGGGTCGCGAGGCAGCGTAGGCGCGGATCGCGTCGATGAGCTCGTGGAATCCGTACGTCTTCTGGATCGGCATCAGCAGCGCACGCTTCTCCGGAACCGCGGAGACAAGGCTGAATACGAGGTCCATGCGGTGATTTGAAGCGGTATAGCGGTGAATCGCGGGCACCACACCCGCCGTCGAGATCTGAATCTTGCGAGGGCTCACCTGGAGTCCCTCCCTGCACGAGAGGACGCGACACGCCTGGAACACGGCGCCCTCGTTCTGAAGCGGTTCCCCCATACCCATGAAGACGACGCCGTCGACGCGTACCCCGGCATGACGACCGACCTGCAAGACCTGATCGACGATCTCCCACGGTTCCAGGCTGCGCTTGAGGCCGAGCATCCCCGTCGCGCAGAAGCGGCATCCGAGCGCGCAGCCCGCCTGGCTCGACACACACAACGACCAACGCGCGTGACGCGGGATCAGGACCGATTCCACGACCCCGCCATCGTCCAGTCGAAAGACGTAGCGTCGGCTGCGATCGTCCGCCTCGTGGACCGATTCCAGCGTGAGCGCGCGAAGCGAGAACGTGTCGTCGAGTCGGGCGACCTTCCGGTGAGACAAGCCGCGTATGTCAGCGAACCGCTGGGCGAACTGACCGTGGACACCGCGGTACGCCTGTTCGGCGATGAGGGGTCCGCGATCGAGCAAGCCACGTCCCCCGAGCACGTCGTGCACCTCGTCGAGGTGCAGATCCTTGAACGAGATCAGTCCCAAATCTTGCCGCCCTTGAACGGGTCGTTCGGATCGTCCTTCACGTCCTTGGCCTTGTCCTTGGCATCTTCGAACAACTCGTCGAGGCGGGACGCCTGGTTCTTCAGGTTGTCCTGTGCCTTCAGGAACTTGTCTTCGACCCGATCCTTGGACTCGATGTGGGTGCGCAGCGCGACGTCCATCATGTCCTCCCCCTCCTTGGCGTCGTCTTTGAGATGGCGCCCCTTGCGGTGGGAGATGACCCGCTCCTTCTCGGTGTTCACCTCGAGGATGGACTTGCAACAGGGGCACTTGACGCTGATGACGGGCTTGCTGGCCATGATGAGTCTCCGTCGTCGGTTTTGATCCACCGGGTAGGATAACGCCATGCCGCGGTCGTCGATGGACGAGGGTCTTCAACTCGAGTTGTTTCCCGAGCCGGGTCAGTCTCGCAAGTCCCCGGTCCATGTGGCCCATTCGCCGCTCCTGCCCACCACGTCCCCCACCTCGACCGAGGAGAGCGAGGACGAAGGCGCCCTCCAGCGGGCCCTCGAGCGGCTCAACCCCCAGCAGAACGTCGATATCCGCTACACCCGGAACCGAACCGTGATCCTGTCGCTGCGCCCGGACCGCCAAGGGCGCACCGTCCTGCGCGCGCACCAGTGCTTCCGCACCGCACCCGACGAGATCGCCGACGCTGCCATAAGGCTGTACCTGACACGTGCGAGGAAGGCGCAGCGCCGCCGGTGGTCCCACATCGTCACGCTGTTTCACCAGCAGACGGCCGCCCCACCCGACACCGACGGGACATCCAAACTCGCACCCGGCGTCCATCACGACCTCCGCGCGATCCTCCACCGGGTCAACGCACGCTGGTTCGACGGCGAGCTCGACCTCGACATCACGTACGGTGATCGGGTCGCGCGGCGCCTCATGGGCCGTCACGAACGTCGCGCGCCCCGCAACCTGGTCGTGGTGAATCCCATTCTCGATCACACGTGGGTGACAGAGTGGTACCTGGAGTTCCTCGTCTTCCACGAGTGTCTCCACGAGGTCTTTCCACCGAGGCCCATGGGCGAGCGCATGATCCTGCATCCCCCAGAGCTCCGCGCACGTGAGCGACAGCACCCGGATTACGAACGCGCGCGCACCTACGAACGTTGGCTGACGGGCCCGGGTTGGCCGAAGCTGAAGAAGGCCGCTCAGAAAAAGACAAGCCAGCAGGCGTAGACCAACGCCCCCACGACCAGGACGGCGACCGTCCGTCGGAAGATCATCGGTAGTGGGTCGTGGGGAGCCGGCGTTCCATACGGGTGCATGGATCGTTCCAGCGCATGGAACCCGCGGACCTTGCGCTGGCAGCCCTCGCACGATTCCAGGTGAGCCCGCACCTCGTCCCCAGCCTCGGGTGCGAGCCGGGTCTCCCCGAACCGCACCCATTCCATGCACGCCAGGTCGCTGAGGCAACTCATGCGGGGATCATAGTGGGTCTGCTACGCTCTCGACCATGTCCCGAGCCCTGACCAGCGTGTTCCTGCTGCTCGCAGCCGCATGCTCTTCCGACGACCGGCGGTCGGATCCCTCGCCGGCCCGGCGGTCCGAGCATCGGGGCGCCATCGAAACGGCCCGGGCGTTCGTGGACGCCGTCAACCGCCTCGACGCCGAGGCCGCCGCCGCGCTGATCGACTGGGACGTGTGGGTCGCGGAGGACGCCAAGCTCCACTTCCTCCTGCACGAGCTCCGCGAGAGGGCGCAGGAAGACCCGCCGACCCCGAGCGATCTCGCGCGACGCCCCATCAAGGGCAGCGAGGTCACCCTTGGTGAGATCCTCGACTCTCCCGACGCCCCTCGGCTCATCGCGGGGATCTCCCGTGAGCGATTCAAGACCGCCATGCGCGAGGATTTCGCCGTCGGCGTGCGCAAGATGGACGCCAAGCTCGCAGCCTGGAACCTCGATCGCATCGACCGCAGCGCCACCGTCTTCATGCCGAATGGTCAGAGGGTCGAGATGGTCCTGCTGCGCCGCCAGGGACGGTGGCGGCTGGTGCCGCGCTGGTATCCCTGATCTGTGGCGTCAGGTGCCGATGCCGTCGTATGAGAACCCGAGTTCCTCGAGCGCTGCGCGAGGCCAGAGGTTACGACCGTCGATGACGACGTGGCCGCGCATGCGCTCCTTGATCAGGTGGAAGTTCGGGCGGCGATACTGGGACCACTCGGTGACGAGGACGAGGGCGTCGGTGCCTTCGACCGCGTCGTAGTCGCGATCGAAGTAGTTGATCCTGTCACCGAAGATCGCACGTGTGTTGTCCAGCGCTTCCGGATCGGTCACGTTGACCGTGGCGCCGCGCTTCAGCAGCTCCTCGATCAGGGCGATCGCTGGCGCCTCCCGCATGTCGTCGGTGTTCGCCTTGAACGCGAGTCCCCAGACGGCGATGGTCCGGTCCGAGAGATCCTCGCCACAGCGATCCACGACCTTCTCCGCGAGCCGACGCTTCTGGTTGGTGTTGACGTTCTCCGCCGCGCGAAGCATCAACGGCTCGTAGCCCGCATCTGCCCCGGTGCGGATGAGCGCCTGCAGGTCCTTGGGGAAGCAGCTGCCGCCGTACCCAGGCCCTGGGAACAGGAACGGAAAGCCGATGCGCGAGTCCGTGCCGATGCCCTTGCGGACCTGCTCCACGTTGGCGCCCAGGAGCTCGCACATCCGAGCGATCTCGTTCATGAACGAGACGCGGCAGGCGAGCATGGAGTTGGCCGCGTACTTGGTCAGCTCTGCGGAACGCACGTCCATCATCAGAATGGGCTTGTTGGTGCGAACGAACGGGGCGTACAAGTCGGCCATGATCTCCATGGCCCGCTTGGACGAGGCGCCGATGACGACCCGATCCGGTTTCATGAAGTCGTCGATCGCGGCCCCCTCCTTCAGGAACTCGGGGTTGCTGACGACGTCGAACTCCTCGTCGGTCAGACTCGCGATCTCCTGCCCGACACGGTCGGCCGTGCCGACGGGCACCGTGGACTTGTCGACCACCACGGTGTAGCCGTCCAGGTTGCTGCCGATGGTCCGGGCCACAGCCAGCACGTGCGTCAGGTCGGCCTCGCCGTCGTCCCCCATGGGAGTTCCCACCGCAATGAAGACCACGTCCGCATCGCGGACAGCTGTGGGCGCTTCGGTCGTGAACCCCAGGCGCTCCTCCAAGACGTTGCGCTTGACGAGCTCCTCGAGGCCGGGCTCGTAGATGGGGATCTGACCGCCACGCAGCGCGGTCACGCGCCCCTCGTCCACGTCCACGAGGGTCACGTCGTTACCGGAGTCCGCGAAGCACGTGCCCGCGACCAGTCCGACGTATCCGGCTCCGAAGACAGCGATCCTCATGAAACACTCCAACGACAAAGACGCCTCGCCCGGTCACTTATAGCCACCGCCCAAGGCCGTTCAAACGTGACCTCTCCCCTTCAGACAGTCGACCCCCGATCGGGGCTGGCTGAAGCCGCGGCCCTCCCAACTCGGGCCCGGGATCCCGTAACATGATGCGACCCTGCCACGATCCTGGGACCCACCATGCAACGACTGATCCCCTTCTGCTGCCTCCTCGCCGTCTGCACTCTCTTGCCCGCCCAATCGACAGGGCCCGACAAGGACGGCTGGTTCACGCTGTTCGACGGCAAGAGTCTCGATGGCTGGAAGGCCAACGAGAACCCGGGCTCGTTCAAGATCGCCGGCGGCAAGCTGGTCGTCCACGGCCCCCGGGCACACCTGTTCTACGTGGGTCCGGTCTGCGGAGCGGAGTTCGAGAACTTCATCGTCGAGGTCGAGGCGCAGACCAAGAAGGGCGCGAACTCGGGGTTTTTCTTCCACACGAAGTGGCAGGAATCCGGTTGGCCGTCGCACGGATACGAGGCGCAGATCAACACGACACACGGTGACACGATCAAGACCGGCAGCGTGTACGCCGTCCGCAACGTCACCACCGCGGCAAGCACGGACGACAACTGGTTCAAGATGGCCGTCGAGGTGCGGCGCAAGAACATCGTGACCAAGGTGAACGGCAAGGGGCTTGTCGACTACGACGAACCGACCGACATCAGCGGCACACGACGGCTCTCCAAAGGTACGTTCGCGATCCAGGCCCACGACCCCGACAGCCAGGTGTGGATCCGCAAGGTACGGGTGAAGCTCCTGCCCTCGTGGCGACCGGACCTGTCTCGCGCCGACCTGGTCGCCCTGCGCAAGCCGGACAAGTGGTGGAACCGCATGGACTACGGCCCGTTCGTCTCGTCCACGGTGGGGATCGGTTCGCGGGGCAAGCACCTCGCACTCAAGGGCATCACCGTCGCCCTCGACCGCGAAGACCGGGGCTCCATGACATTCGACACCGACCTTTTGCGCATGGTGGCCGGCTGGGAGGGTGGCCTCAAGTTCACCGGGACGACCTACGACGGCCGCCACGGCGGGCACCCCTACATCGACGGCGCGCCCATGTTCCACACCCGCGCCCTGCCCGGCTGGGCGGACGCGTCCGGAGAGCTCCATGACCCGCGGCCCATCCCCCACGGTCCCGTCCCCGATGCGCACGGGCGCTACCGCGGACTCTATCGCCACGGCGATCGCGTCGTGTTCGAGTACGACGTCGGCAGCGTACGTATCCGCGAGATGCCGGAACGGATCGGACACACCCTCATCCGGAATCTGGACGTGGGCGCGGGCAGCAGCGACCTGTTGATGGTCGTCACCGACGCGGCCAAGGGCGAGGCGATCGAGATCCTGGACGGCGGACGCGCCGCGGTGCTCCGACCGCCGGCCGCCCGCGGGGGGACGAGCAACAAGGGAGCGGTCCAGGTCACGGTGGACCGGACGGAGTCCGCCTGGGAAGCGCTCGCCACCGGCGCACCCTCCAACGACGACGCCCTCGCCGCCCGGACAGGCCGCACGGTCAGGGTCTCGTGGGCGTCCAGCCACGCCCGCCCGCACGGCCGTAGCGGCGTCCGTGACGGGGCCCTGCCCCGGGTCAACGACGGCGACCTGCCCGCCAACCAGGACCAGCCAGAACGGGTCACGTTCTTCGACGGCGGACGCGCTCGCATGTACGCAGACCTAGCCGCACCGCTGAAGCTACGCCGCGTCAACACGTTCTCGTGGCATCGGAGCGATCGCGCCCCGCAGCGATTCGTTCTCTGGGGCGCGTCCGGAACCGAGGCCCCGTCCATGAACGGAAACCTCGCCAAGGCCGGCTGGAAGAAGATCGCCAAGGTCGACTCGACCGCCCTCGGATTTGGCGGCAAGCACGCCTCCAGCGTCGACGGCAGCATCGGGAACTTCCGCTGGCTGCTCTGGGACATGACCCCGCTCCAGAACAACCAGGGTTGCTTCATCGCCGAGGTGGACGTGTGGACGACAGACCACCCCGTCTCCGCGCTGAAGACGCCGGCTCACCGCGCCTCTGGAAACCCCCTCACCTGCGCGCTGTCGGGCGCGCCCAAAGGCGTGCGCCTCGAGGCGGTGGATCACGACGGGACAGCCAGGCTGATGATGCGGATCCCCGCGGGCACTCCCCGGAGCACGTTCCGGCTGGCCTACAGCCGCTCGCTCCAGACCGGACACGGGGAATTCGCCAAGGGCCTGCCGGCGTCACCGGACCTGGACGCCTACACCCGTGGCGGACCCTCCCAGTATTCCGAACCCGTCGTCGTCAAGGGCAAGCTCGCGAAGAAGAACGACAAGCCGTGGGTCGTGGACGACGTCCCGGTTCCGTTCGACAACCCCTGGGATTCGTACATGCGAATCGGCGGCCTGGATCTGTTCTCCGACGGGACGTCGGCCGCGGTCTCCACCTGGAACGGTGACGTCTGGGTCGTGTCAGGCCTGGACGACGATCTGGACGAGGTGAAGTGGCGGCGGTACGCGACGGGCCTGTTCGAAACGCTCGGGCTGCGCATCGTCGATGACGTCGTGTACGTGAACGGCAAGGACCAGATCACCCGACTGCACGACCTGGACAGGGATGGTGAGGCCGACTTCTACGAGTGCTTCAACAACGACGTCTACACGACCCGGAACTTCCACGAGTTCACGTTCGACCTGCAGACGGACCCCGCAGGCAACTTCTACATCGCCAAGGGAGCGCCCGTGCGGTCAGGAGGACGGGGCTTCGAGAAGATCGTCCCGCACCATGGCACGGTGATGAAGATCTCCAGGGACGGCTCGAAGCTGGAGGTCTACGCGCGGGGAATGCGCGCGCCCAACGGCATCGGCGTCGGCCCGGACGGGCAGGTCACCTGCGGCGACAACGAGGGGACCTGGGTCCCCCACTGCAAGCTGCACTGGCTGAAACCGGGGAGCTTCCAGGGCGTCATGGACGTGGCCCACACGGATGAGCCGCCCAAGGACTACAACAGGCCGCTCTGCTGGTTCCCCATGTCGGTCGACAACTCCGGCGGCGGACAGGTGTGGGTGCCTGAAGACGAGCGTTGGGGTCCGTACGGCGGTGACCTCCTTCACCTGAGCTACGGCAAGAGCTCGATCTACAAGGTCATGAAGGAGGAGGTCGACGGGCAGATCCAGGGAGGCGTGTTCAAGATCCCAGTGAAGCTCGGCTCGAGCGCCATGCGGGCACGATTCAACTCGAAGGACGGACAGCTCTGGGTCGTCGGGCTAAGGGGCTGGCAGACCAACGCGGCGCGCCTCACAGCATTCCAGCGTGTCCGTCGCACCAAGGCACCCGTGAACATGCCGACCGCGTTACGCGTCACCGACAGGGGTGTCTACGTGACGTTTACATGCGACCTGGACAAGGACCTCGCCAACGACACCGAGAGCTACGCCGTGAAGTGGTGGAACTACGTCTGGAGCCCCCAGTACGGCTCCCCGGAGGTCTCCGCCGACAAGCCCGACCCGGCGGTCCTCAAGAGAGCCCAGAAGACCGAGCTTCACGGGCACAGGAAGCACGACAAGGTCACGATCAAGTCCGCCATACTCCAACCGGACAAGCGAACCGTGTTCCTGGAAATCCCGGGGATCAAGCCGGTCATGCAGATGCACCTCAAGGTGGACCTTGAGTCGACGGGCGGTGACGAGATCACCATCGACATCTGGAACACCATCAACAAGCTGGGCCGCGACCAGTCAAACTGATGCGCCTGATTCTGCTGGCTGTCCTGGGGAGCGCGGGCATGACGCAGCTCTCCCCGACTGAGCAAAGCGCGCCGGACCCGGCGCCCCGCGGACTCGTGCGCACGCTGCTGCGGGATGGCGAGCCGTTCCGCACCCGCATCACGCGCCTCCCCGCCCTGCACATCCCGGCCAGCTCGTGGCCCGAGCGTCCGTTCAGCGCCCGCTGGACCGCAGATCTCAACCTCGACATCCGTACCAGGCTGACCTTCTCCGCATCCGGATGCGGCAAGGTCAAGGTCACGGTGAAGGACAAGGTCGTCCTCCAAGGTGAAGCCCTCGACCTCGCGAGGCTCGAATCCAAGGCCCACCGCATTCGCAAGGGCGCCAATGCGGTGGTCATCGAATACGAGCCGCCCAAGACCGGTGACGCGACGTTCCGGCTGTACTGGCAAGGTCGCGACTTCGTGCGCGAGCCGATCCCGCCCAAGGTATGGAGCCGGGCCGACGCCGCGCCGGCGCCCGTCGAGCGCGGGCGCGCGGTGTTCGCGGCCCGACGCTGTATCCAGTGCCACGCTCCGACCGATCCGTTGCCGACGGGTTCCATGCCTGAGCTGGCCGCCAAGGGACCGTCACTGGAGAAGATCCGTGGACGGCGCAGCCTGGCCTGGGTCGCGGAGTGGATCGTCAACCCCCCGCTCATGCGACCGGACGCGTCCATGCCGGCGCTGTTCGGGCACCAATCGGCGGAAGCCGCCATGACCGCCGGAGACACGAGCCCCTTCGACATCGTGGCCTACCTCTTCACCCTGGGCGGCGACCCACCGAAAGACGTCCCCGCCTCGGACAACGGTGGCAAGATCTTCGCGCAGTTGGGTTGCATCGGCTGCCACACACGACCGGAGCTCCCTGCGGACCCCACGGGTGACCGTGTCCCGCTCAACCGGGTCGGAACCAAGTTCGTCAACGCGGGTGCGCTGCGCGATTTCCTCCGCAACCCGCGAGAACACTACCCGTGGATCGAGATGCCGGACTTCAAGCTCACCGCCACGGAAGCGAGCCAGCTCGCGGGTTGGCTGTACCGCGCGGCCAAACCACCACCGTCCCCGTTGGTGCATTCGGGCGACCCCAGGCGCGGTCGGGATCTCGTCGTCAAGCTCGGCTGCACGAGCTGCCACGACGGGCTCGTGGACAACAAGCGCCCCTACCCTTCCCTCGAACATCTGGCCACGGTGGACTGGAACCGCAAGTGCGTGACCGACGAGCGGGTGAAAGGCACTCCCCACTTCTCCCTGTCCGCCGAAGAGCGAGCGGCGCGCACGGCGCTGGGCGCGCGCGGCCTCGGCGTCCTGATGCAAGACACCGCCGCGTCGTTCGCCTTGCGCCAGATCGACGGGCTGCGCTGCACCTCCTGTCACGCCTTCGATGAGGCCCCCGACCGGTGGATGCACCTCGTCACCGAGACCCACGACCTCGATCCGCCCCACGAACCGAAGGAGGGCGAGGAGAGGATCAGCCAGATCCGCCCGACCCTGACGTGGATGGGCGAGAAGCTACATTCGAACTGGACGGCCAGGTTCATCGGAGGCGAAATCCCGACGACGCGCCCGTGGCTCAAGGCGCGCATGCCGGCGTTCCCCACCCGGGCGAAGCGGCTCGCCCGCGGACTTTCGCAGATGCACGGGTTCGCACCGACGACCGCACCCGAACCCTCACCGAAGACGGAGCTCGTCAAGCCAGGGGAGTTCCTCCTCAACAAGGACGGCTTCGGCTGCACCGCCTGCCACGGCATCAAGGACACCCCCCCGTACGCGACCTTCGAATTCGCCGCGCCCAAATTCGACCACGTCTTCGGCCGGCTCCGCGAGGAGTACTACGTCCGCTGGATGTGGAATCCCACGCGCGTGGAACACCGCTACCGCATGCCGATCTACGCGACCCCGGCGGAGCGGATCACCTTGCAGGACGAGGTCCTGGACGGGGACGCGGACGCCCAGTTCGAAGCCATGTGGCACTACCTCCAGTCCATCAGCAACTGATCAGATGACGACGCTGATGTCGGCGTGACCGCCGAGCTCTCCGAACAGGTGATTGCGCTGATCCTCGCTCTCCACCATGACCTCCGCCGTCAGTGAAACGTAGCGACCGCCAGGACTCGTGTGAGAGTACGAGATCGTGTGCTCCACCTCGCCGACGATCGCCCCGATGGCGGTTCGTAGCCGCGCCTCGTCGCTTCCGATCACCTTGTAGGTCCAGCGAACTGGATACGTGATCTCGGGACGATCCTGGGTCATGGACTACTTGGAGCCGCCGCCCGCGGACGCGGGGCGCACCGGCAGGCCCAGGAGCCGCTTGCTCTCGTCGAGGAGCCACTCGACCTCCATGAAGGGCTCATAGCTGATGTCCTGCCAGCGCACGAACCCCCCCTCGTCGATGAGGAACGTCCCGTGCAGGTCGAGGCCCTCGAAGTCGTCGAAGCAGCGCCACTTCTTGAACACCTTCAACTCGGGGTCGGCGAGGATCGGGAAAGGGAACGGGCTCTTGTCGACCGATTTTGCGATCTGCTCCTCGGTGCAATTCCCGATGGTGACGATGTCGATGCCGGTCTTCTCGAACGCCTCCGCCATCGGCACGAGCGCACCCAGCTGCTCGACGCAGTGGAGGCAATCGAATCCGAGGAAGAACACGACCAGGTGAGGACGGCCGCGATAAGCCGAGGACGACACCTGCTTGCCCGCGCCGTTGGGCAACGTCCATTCCGACGGGACCTTCATGGGCGACCAGCGGAACGGACCCAACGAGTCAAGAGGTACGCGCCGGCCGACGTCGTCAGGAGTCTCGGGTGCGACGCGCCAGTCCTCAGGATACCCACACTCCTTGGCGAGTGGCGCCAGGCGCTGGTGACACGGGAGGTCCATGGCGAAACGCGCCGACTGCTTGCGCAACTTCTCGAACGTCTTCTTCGCTTCCTCGGTCTTTCCGCACGCATGCTGAATCCACGCGAGCGTCGCATGGGGAAGCGCAAACGCCCCGTCCTCCCGCTTCGCCCAATCGGTCGCGATCTTGAGCGCCTCGTCCTTGTTGCCGGCCGCCAGTTGCAGACGCGCCAGATGCCCCTTGTGAAGCCGTCCGGACTTGAGCTTCTTCAGCGCTGAGGCGGTCTCTCCCTTGGCGAGGAGGTTCCAGCCTTCGACGACGTCGAGCGACCGGCGGATCGTGCGGATCTTCTTCGAGAACGACCGCTGCGCCTCGGAGATGGCCTTCTCCACGTCGGCGTCGTTCTTGCCGGCCCCCAGCGCTTCCCACTCCGCCTTGTCCGCTGCCCCGGCGCGCGCCGCACGCTCCGCCGCAATCAGCTCATTGATCGCATCCACGTCCCCTTGCAGACGATCGTGCTGCCCCTTGTGGTAGCGGGCCATGGCGAACAGCGCCCTGCTCTGTGCTCGGCGCCCGCGGTCGTCGCCGACCTCCAGGTACATGGTCCCCTCGAGGCGCAGCGTCTCATCCCACAACTCGAACCAGTCGAGGAGCTCCCGTAGGCGATCCCGTCCGTAGCGCGCGCTGCCCCCCTTCTTGAACGAGTTGAACTTGGGGTGACGGGGCAACTCGACCATGTTCTTGGCCAGGTCGAGCGCGTCGTGGACGCGGCCGACGCTGCGCAAGCTGCGCGTCAGCCACTCGTTGTTGTGAGCATAGTTGTGGATCTCGTCCGGAAGGACCCGGTCACGCATCATGTGCGCGTGATCGACGCGGGCCGATGCCTCCTGCGACCACGCCGAGTCGGCGCGCCGCCCGAGACGCCACCATATGTGGCCCCCCATGTGCCACATGTGGGCGATACCGGGCGCGCTCAACCCGGACCTCGACGCCGCCCGCACGGCGCGCTTCGCCGTGGACTTCGAGTCCCACAGGTGAATCTGATAGTGGTGCGCCGGGTGCCTCGGGTTCTTGGCAAATACCTGGTCGAGCAGCGCCTGATTCGCCGCCTTGCTCGAGATCGAGAGACCTGCGTGCCGCTGGTTCAACCACATCTGGTTCACCAGCAGCGCCTTCGCCTCGATGTCGTCGGGGTACCGGTCGACGACCCCCTCGAGATCCTCGATGAAACGCCGCGCCCGTCGCTTGCCCGCATCGCTACGACGCTCGCCCCCCCCGAACACCTTCAGCGGCTCAGCGTTCTCGGGACGGTCTTTCAGCGCGTCGAAATACCGCGCGATCGCATCGACGTAGAGCCGCTCGTGCTCACTAATCTTGTCCCGACGACGATGGGCCTCCCGCGCGAACTCAAACGCGCGGGGCTCGTTGTAGAAATTCGCGAACGCCATCCCCCAGTAAGCCATCGCCGCGTTCGGGTCGATCGCCGCCGCCTGCCGGAATGAGCGCTCGGCCTCCAGGTACCAGAAGCCGTGAAGCTGCCCGAAGCCCTGATCGATGAACGCCTGGGCCTTCGCCGACGTGGTCGTCGCGGGGAAATGGACGTCGGACGTCGTCCCCATGAGATAGGCCTTCTGACGTGGACCTTCGTTGTAGGCTTCGCCGTGATGGGAATGACCCGCGAGCGGGACGATGCCCTCTTCCTTCGACTCCTCTTGAGCGAAGGCGAGCGTGGCGAGGATCAGGGTAGGGAGCAGACCAGAGACGGCGCGCATGGAGGGACTCCACCGGGAACGGTGATGCGTGGCACGCATCATACCAACGGGACCCCTACCTGATTTCGGCTGCAAACGCCTCCATCTCCCCGCGCAGCGCCGTCCACGCGCGCCGGGTGTCGTCCCCGATCACCGACCAGGCGGCCCCGTCCTCCTTGAGCAGGGCGAAATCCGGGTTGGCGCTCCATGACGCCAGCACCGCCGCGGTCGCCCGGGCATGCACGCGCCCTGCCGAGAACCCGGCCCGAAGGTCCTGCAACTCGTCCCGCATCCAGTCATGGGCGGCCTGCGCCCACCGCATACGCGCCGAGGTGTCCGCAGCCGTGTCGGCGGCGACGCGCGCAGCCGCGCGCGCAGCCATCAGCCGCATGCCCTGCACCTCCTCGGGATTGGTGCCCAGGTGAAACGCGCGATCCATCATCGCCGCGGCTGTCAGGTACGCCTTGCGCGAGTACGCCACCATCGCAAGATCGCGCGCCTCCTTGGCGTCGGTCACCGTGTCCGGATCCGCGGTCACCTCCGCCAATCGTGCTTCGATCGACAGGACGACGTCCGCGCGACGCAGAATCGGTCCCAGGTCCACCTCGCCTTCCGGAACGCCGAGCCGCTGCGCGCGCATGGCCGCCTCCGCGGCTTCCGCCATGCGTCCGGCGCGGTCCAGCGCCACCGTCAGCCGACACAACGCTCGCGCCGTCACGACACCCGTATGGTCCGGCTGCATGAACGGCATGAGAGCGTCGATGGCTTCGTC
>JABSRK010000289.1 GCA_013213915.1 Planctomycetota bacterium | reverse complement strand
CGGGGACGTTCTCCGGCAGCGGCGCGATGGCGCCGAGGATCAGCGCCGGCGGCCCGCCGAGAAAGACGGTCACCGGCAGCGGCCGGTCGACGGCCTCGGCGACGCCGTAGTGGAAGCCGCCGCCCTTGCCGATCTGCCAGTGCATGCCGAGGCGCGTCTCGTCATGGCGCTGCATCCGGTAGAGGCCCAGGTTGTGCTCCCCTGTCCCCGGGTGCTCGGTGTAGACGAGCCCGAGGGTGAGGAAAGCCCCTCCGTCCCCTGACCACGAACGTGTCATGGGCAACGTGTTCAGGTCCGGTGAGCGCTCATGAATGTCGAGCACCGGGCCCGACGCGCCACGCTTGAGCCCCGTGCGTGCGAGGGACCACAGCAGGCTGCGCTTCTTCCACAGGCGGCCCGGCGTGGGAGGCAGCAGCTCTTGCGGCGCTCGCGCCAGTTCGCGGACGAGTTCACCCGGCCGTTCACCGAAGGCCATCAGGACGCGCTCCCGCGTCCCGAACAGGTTGCTCACGACCGGAAACGACGATCCCTTCACGCGCCGGAACAGCAACGCCGGGCCCCCCGCAGCGATCACCCGACGGTGGATCTCGGCCAACTCCAGGTCCGCATCGACCTCGACAGGGACCTCCGCGAGATCACCACGGGCTCGGAGGGCGTCGATGAACGAGCCCAGGTCTGGGAACGAGGTGGTGGCGGCCATGCGCCGGCACCATACCTACTGGGGCAGCAACGACGCCAGCACGGAAGCATCGACCGTGAATCGAACCGACTTCTGCCACACCCCGGACCGGGTCTCCACCGGCCCCAGTTTGTGGGTCTTGCCCCACTTGCTCGATCGCCGGGACCTCCCCCCGCCTCCCGTGCTCTTCTTCTCACGCGTGACCTGCGGACGGATGGTGACCTCCCACTTGCCCGGCGGCACCGCCTTGAAGGTAGCCCGGCGGGTATCCCGATCCAGGTTGACGGACCGGGAACTGCGGCTCCCCCCGGAGCTCAACGAAAACCGTATGCCCTCCGCGCTCAGAATCACGGGGTGCCCGTGCCCCTCCTCGGGTATCGAGGTCGCCACCGCTTCCTTGGCAGGGCGGAGCCTCACCTGCCACGCTGAGATCTTCGGATCGTCCGGGAGGCCGCCTCCGGCGACGTCCAGTTGGACCGCCAACTCGGTGCCTGGATCGAGGGTCACGTCGAGGGGGAAGACCGCGTCCTTTTGGTCGTAGGCCAAGAAGTCCTTCGCCGTGATCTTCACGTCGCGACGCGCGCCACGCGGGAGGATGAACGACGCGTTGCCGTTACCCCTGGTCCGCTCCGACAGACGGGGTCCCTTCTCGCCGCCGTTCTTCGGCACCTCCACCTCGACGCGCGCTCCGTTCACCGCCGTTCCGTCGGGCCTCCGCGTCGTCACCACGGTAGCGTGGAGACTACCTCCCACGGTCACGCCGTCGAGGCGCGGATCGCGGTTGGCCTTTCCGCTTTCGACAACGACATCCCGCACCACGAGGACCTCGTAGCCCGCCAGCCGCACGTGCGCCGTGTAACGACCAGACGAGAGCCCTTCGAAACGGAAGTTGCCGGCCCCGTCGCAGTCCTCGCTGAGATCCATCTCCGGGTAGATCCACCGTAGATTCGGGTGGACCGATCCGTCTTCGGCCTCCAAGCGGATGACGGCTTTCTTACGAGGCAGCGTCGAGACGAGGACCCCATCGAGCGCGCCCGCCGGGACCAGTGACAGCGTGACGTCCGTCGCACCTGGCAGGAACGGCACCAGCGCGGACCGGCCCGAGTCGCCGAGCCGCGCGAACACGCTCCAACCCTCGATCTTGCTGTCAGAGCGAATCGAAAAGGACCCGTCCGCGGCGGTACGCACCTTCGACTGCGATAGGTTGAACACCGTCGAACCCCACGGGTTGTCCTGACGACCCACCGGCGC
Source organism: Planctomycetota bacterium (assembly GCA_013213915.1). Lineage (GTDB taxonomy): Bacteria > Planctomycetota. The sequence goes on along the minus strand of JABSRK010000289.1, from coordinate 3,045 downwards.
GAGACGCACGAGGGCGCCCCCAACGCCAGCCCCGCCGCCATCGACCACATGACCCGCAACGACGAGAGGCATGGCCGGAATCACCAGCGGCTCGAGGCGGCGGACCTCGCCCGCCTCGAAAGCCGGGAGCGTGGCCTCGAGAAGCGGCTTCACCTTGTCACCTCCGCTGCTCCACAGGAACGAAGGCGTCCCACCGCCAGGACGCCGGCGCGCGACCTTGAGTTTGACCGTCTTGCCGGGATCTACGGTCAGGCGAACGATCCCTTCGTCATTAGGCGTACGCACGACCGCGCCCGCGATCCCGGACAACGCGAGGATGCCCCCCCCCTCAGTCATCGAGAGACGCATGCTCGCTCCCGAGCCGGAGTTCTTGCCGGGTTTCGGGTAGCTCGCCGTCAGCTGGAATTTCCCTTCGGTGACAGGCCGTCCGCCCTCATGCACAAGGGGAATCTCGAGCACGGGGGCGGGCGCACCCCGTTTCATCACCACCTCGACCGACCCTTCGCCAACGGGAAGACCCACGACCTCCTCGGAGTCGCAGCGACCCTCCTCCTCGAGAATGAACCTGATCTTGGTGGCTGGCTTGAAACCGGCCAGCACGGTCTCGGAGCCTTCGAACGCCCGCTTCTTTTCGGAGATCTCCTGCCCAAGGGATCCATTCCATGAAAGCGAGATCACTGAATTGACGGACAGACTGCGCGACGGCGACTTTGCGGTCTCCCATCGCACGCTCTTGCGTCCGACTGCCGGCTCACCCGACGTCTCCACGACCTTGAGCCGCACGAGAACGCCGCGCTTGACCGCGACGAGGACCTCGGTCACGTCGTCGTCCACCCACGGGACCGTCTCGCTGTAGACGGACCCGGCGGGCAACCGGACCTCGGCGCGGAACTCCTTGGCCGTGTACGCCTTCCCGTGCATGGGCGTGATCTCGAACGCAGCCACGCCATCCGGGTTGGTCGTCCAGTGGTATCCCGGCCCTCGCAGAGCGGCGCTCGATACCGTCACGGGCGCACCGGCCACGGGTTGGCCGGCCTGATCAACGACCTGGACGGCCACCTTGCGAATGGGTTTCATGGTGATGACGACCCGTTGCCCGGGAGTGACGCGCTCGGCACTGAGCGTTTCGTATCCGAGCAGGTCCCTGGAACGTGCGAAGACTTCGAGCCCTCCGGGAGGGAGCTGGCGCAACAGGACCTCTCCGTCCGCGTCGGTCGTCAGCACCTGCCAGGGTGGCCCCGGCGCGGCCCGCTGCTGACCGGACCAGACCACCATCGACTGGGAAAGGGGCCTGAGTTCCACACGCGCACCTCTCTGGGGCACGTGCGTCTCGCTCTCGAAGAGGAGGGTGAGGGCATCGGCAGCCAGCGCCCTGTGCTCCCCCTCGCGAAACCTCTCCGTGTCGATGCCGACCGCCTGATCGGCCTCCGCAGCGGCCTCCGTCGCGTGCGCGGTATCGTCCTCTGGGGTGCTCCCACCGGCGGTCGCTTCCGCTGAGCGCCCCCCGTCCGGTTCCACCAAATCGTCAGGTTCGGCGAGGAACCACCAGCCCACGCCGACGACCGCGGCGGTCAATCCGAGCAAGCCTGCTGTGCGTAGCTTCATGGGACCTATCCGAGTCACCGGCCATCAGGATAACCATGGAGACGTACGGCCTGGACAATCGACTCCCAGAAGTCCGAAATTCAGGTCCCCGGGGCACCCGAGCACATCGCAGAGGCCGAGAGCCGTGATGGTCGGACAGCGGCGTGATCCTCCCCGCTGTAATCTCTGAGCGGTGCAACCCCGGATCATCGACCTCGGTTCCTTCACGATCAACGGCTACGGCCTGATGATCGGCCTGGCCATCCCGCTCTGCTATTGGCTGGTCAGTCGCGAGGCGCGTCGCAGCGGCTTAAAGACCCTCGACGAGAACTTGATCTTCCTGTTCTTCTGGCTGGCGGGGGTGTGTTATCTCGGCGCCAAGCTAGCGTTCATGATCGCGTACCCCGACGACCTCCGCACGCTCTACGACGCCGGAGGATTCGGAGCCGTGCTTCGAGAGGGGTTCGTGTTCTACGGATCCCTGGTCCTCGGCATCCCGGTGACCTGGTACGCCATGCGCAGGTACCGGGTCCCCTTCGGACGCGGCATCGACACGGTCTCTTACGTGCTGCCCCTCGGACACGCATTCGGTCGACTCGGGTGCTTCCTCGCCGGGTGCTGCCATGGCTGTCGCACCGATGTGGGCTGGGCCGTCACGTTCCCGCCGGAGACCATGGGACTCCCGGGGGCGCCGCTGCATCCCGTGCAGCTCTACGAGGCTGCCGGAAACCTGCTGATCTTCGTGTTTCTGTGGTGGAGCGTGCGTCCCCGTTATCGGTTCCCGGGGCAGGTGTTGCTCACCTATCTCCTCCTGTATGCGGTGCTGCGACTCGTCACGGAGACCTTCCGCGGCGACGGCAACCCGGTGTACGTCGGCGGCGCGACGCATCACCAGGCAGGCGCTCCGCCAACGGGGCTGACCCAGGCTCAGATCATCTCGATCATCGCGATCGTCGTGGGTGCGCCGCTCCTGTGGAACCGCCTGCGCGCTACCGCGCATCGGCTCGGCTGAGCATGGGGCGCGGACGCGGTCGTAGCGGCGCCCGGGCGCGGCAGCATGAGGAGGCGGCCGCGCGGGAAATGCTGGAGCGCGCGTGGGCAGATCGCCTCGAGCTCGCGCCTGATCTTGCTCCCCTGGTCGTCGCGAAGAGCGCGCAGCACGAGCCGTATCACCGGTGGCTCCGCTACCGCCAGGGGTTCGCACCGGAGTTGGTGCGACGTTTTCTCGAGACGGCGGGCCAGGTCGAGGGCCCGGTGCTGGACCCGTTCAGCGGATCGGGCACCGTCGCCACCGAGTGCGCGCGACGCGGCGTGAGCGGGATCGGTGTCGATGTGGTCGGCTCCCTCGCGTTCATGGCCGCGGCGCGAGGTGACGTCAGCGACGCCTGCCGTCGGCGCGCTGCCGAGCTCCTCGCGGCGGCCGCGACCGTCGATGGCGAAGGGCACGCCCGGCGAGGAGAG
>JABSRK010000288.1 GCA_013213915.1 Planctomycetota bacterium | reverse complement strand
CACGGGCCAGAACGCCATCAATCAGGCCGCCGAGTTCTCCAAAGTGCTCGACGTCACGGGCCTGTTCCTGACCAAGCTGGATGGGACGGCGAAGGGGGGCGCCATCATCGGCATTCGCGACCAGGTCGCCATCCCCATCCGCTTCATCGGCATTGGCGAGCAGCCGGAGCATATCGAGGACTTCGACGCGGAGGCATATGTCGAGGGATTGTTCGAGCTGGAGGATGTCGGCTCCAACGGCTGATCCGAACCGCTGGGGCCTCATCCTCGGCGGAGCACTCGTGCTCCTGCTGCCCGTCTTCTTCGTGAACGGGTTCCACGATCCGTTCGCGTCGTCCAAGATCCTGCTGACCGTCGCCCTCGGTGTGCCCGCAGCCCTGCTCTTGATGCCGCGTTCCGGGCGCGATGACCCGTTGGGCCCGTGGCGCTGGCTGCTCGTCCTCGCGGCGGCGCTGGCGGTGGTGAGCACGATCAAGGGCCCCGGGTTCGGCTTTCCCATCATCATGGCGAGCGCCGGGTGGGTATTCCTCGAAATCGGCGCCGCGCACGGCGCCGTCTTGGCCCGTAGCCGCCGGTTGGTCATCCTGCTCGGCGCCTCGACGGTTCCCGTGCTCCTGGTCGGTCTGCTCCGCCGCCACGCCGGATGGTTCGACTTCATCCCCGATCGCGCGGATGTGGCGCTCGCATCGACCATCGGCAACAGCCTCGAGTTGGCCGAATTTGCGGCTCCGGTCGCGATCCTCGCTCTGCTCTTGCCAGCGACCGGACGCGCATGGGGCTGGACCCTGGTGGTGTCGTCGGCAGCTCTTGTCACCGTGTCGGAGTCGCGGGCGGGCGCCCTCGCCTTGGTCGCCGGGCTCGCCGTCGCAGGCACCCTCCTGTTCCGGCGCAAGGACCGGGCTGCCCGAGCGACCGGAGGGATCTCACTCGGCGCCGCCGTCGTCGCCATCGCGCTTGCTTTCGTGATCGCCCCCGACCGCGCACGGTCCGTCATCGACCCCGAGCACCCGACAAACGCCGTCCGCCTCGGTCTCTGGCGCGGTGCCGTCGACCTGTGGCTGGACGCTCCGGTCCTTGGCTGCGGCGCTGGCCGCTTCGAGGCCGCTTTCCCCCCCTTCCGCGACCCCGACGAGTGGCGAATCAGCGGTTTCAACGCCATCGTCGAAGAGCCGCACCAGGAACTCCTGTGGGCCCTCGCGGAGGGTGGCCTGCTGGGCCTCGCGACAGTCCTGGCGGCGCTCTGGGCCCTGCGGAGGGCCTTGGGACACGCGGCGGGATCAGCGGAGCCTGGCCACCGCCACGTCGCGGCGGTCGCTCTGGGAGCGCTGGTTGCGTTCGGCATCACCGCCTGCGTGCGCGCGCCACTCCATCACCCGTGCGGCATCCTGCCTGCGGCGGTCGCCGTGGGCCTCCTCGCCGGCGCGAGCCCTCGTCGATCGCGACGAGCGCCACTCCAGTGGCTCTGCATCGCTCTCCTGTTGGGAGGCGCATTCGTGACATGGGGGCATCTCGTCGCCGACCGCCACGTCCACGTCGCCCGCTGGGCCAAGGTCCGCGCGAACGACAAGCTCGAGAAGTTGGACCTCAGCGGCATGGTCAGGGAGTGCGCCGTCTGCAAACACGCGCTGGACTCTCTCGCCGATCACGGCCCGCACACGGCGGCCCAGGCATGGCGAGCCACACTCGTGGGTCAGGAGCTCGCGACGCTGCGCGAGCTGATGGCCACCGATCCCATGCGCGCGGCGCTCGCCGCGCTGGGCGAGGATGGCCCCGAATCGTGGCTGCCTTCCCGCAAGCGCGTCATCGGTTTCCTCGACGCGACGCTGGAACGCGCCCCCCATCACGCGTGGGCCAACCTTGAGCGCGCTCGGGCTGCCCTGGAGGCCGGAGACGTGGCACGGGCCCACGCCCTCGTCGAGGACGAGCGGACGTTTCAGTCCGTCCCCTGGCCAGCGCTCCTCGAGGTCAGAGGCCGCGTCGCCCTGCGACTGAGCACCGATCCAGGGACCGTGGGCGCCTGGCTCGAAGATCCCGTCGATCCGGCTTCGTTCGGCCTGGAGGACCGCCGCGCGGCCGCCGAGGCGTTCGCTGCGGGAAAGGACGGTCTGGCGCTCCATCACGCGCTGCGCCAACTCGGCCGCTGCAGGTGGGATGAGCACACGCTGGACTTGATCGCCCGGGCGGCCTACCGCTCGTACGGTCCCGACAGCAAGGAGTACAAGCTCGGTGACCACGCGGTGGCGCGATCGCGGCTTCTCTTTGCTCCGCAAGCCCAGCGCGCCGGCGACCCGAAACTGGCCGCGACCCACATCCGGATCGCCCGCCGCAAGGACCCGGATCTCCTGGACGCGGTCGTGCTGGCGGCCAGGTCCGCGCAGGATGCGGGTGACGGAGAGGCGTTGAACCGGCATGTGAAAACCCTGGCGGACGCCGGCGTGACAGAGACCCGGATCCGGCAGCTCCTCCGTTAGGAAGGCACACCGGCTTCAAAAAAAAAGGGTGGACTCCTTGAATCGCTCATCCGGGAGAACTACTTTCGAAGCTCATATGTGCCGTAACGTCCTTAGCGTCAAGGTCCTGGTCCTTACCCGCTGGCCGTCGTGTCAGGGGAGCGGGCCCCCGACTTAGACCGACGGCCAGAAACGAGACACCGAAGCCCGCACTGACATGCGGGCTTTTTTTTGATCCACCGACCATGCGCAGCGACAGCCTCCTACGCGGACCTTCCCGCGCCCCAGCCAGGGCCATGCTCCGGGCAACCGGACTGACCGATGCGGACCTCGCCCGTCCCCTCATCGCGGTCGCCAACACGTGGTCCGAGGTGACCCCGTGCAACATGCACCTGCGGGAACTCGCTGACGAGGTGAAGGACGGTATCCGGCAAGCGGGCGGGACGGCCATCGAGTGCAACACCATCGTCGTGACGGACGGCATCGCCATGGGCACCTCCGGCATGAAGGCATCGCTGGTGAGCCGCGAAACCGTCGCGGACTCGGTGGAGCTCTTCGTGGACGGGCACTCCTTCGACGGGGTCGTCGCCATCTCCGGCTGCGACAAGACCGTCGCCGGCACGGTGCAATCGCTCGCGCGCCTCGACCTGCCGTCGCTGATGCTCTACGGCGGCTCGATTCGCCCGGGACACCACGCCGGTCGAGATCTGACCATCCAGGACGTGTTTGAGGCGGTGGGCGCCCACGCAGCCGGCCGCATCGACGACGACGAACTCCGCGCGATCGAATGTGCCGCGTGCCCTGGCGCGGGCGCCTGCGGCGGACAGTTCACCGCCAACACCATGGCGACCGCAGCCTGCATGCTCGGCATCAGCCCCATGGAGAGTGGACGCCCCGCCGATGACGCCGGGCGGGCCGACGAGGCGCGGCGCTGCGGAGCCCTGGTGATGGATCTCGTCCGCTCCGACACCACCGCGCGTCAGATCCTCACCGCCGAAGCGTTCGCTGACGCCATGGCCTCCGTGGCGTTGACCGGCGGCTCGACCAACGCGGTCCTGCACCTGATCGCCATCGCGCGGGAGGCGGGAGTCCCGTTCGTCCTCGACGACGTGGACCGGATCAACCGCGAGACACCGCTGCTGGCGGACCTGAAGCCAACCGGGCGCTTCACCGCAACGGACCTCTTCGCAGCTGGCGGCATGCGCCTCGTGGCCCGTCGGCTCCAGGACCTCGGCCTGCTGCGTGACGAAGGTTCGACGGTCTCCGGACGCACCATCGCCGAGGAGGCCGACGCGGCCGTCGAAACACCGGGCCAGGAGGTGCTGCGCGAGGTCTCGCGACCGATCGCACCACAGGGGCACCTGGCCATTCTGCGCGGCGATCTGGCCCCCGAGGGCTGCGTCCTGAAGCTGTGCCCGGATGCACCCCCTGCCTTCGAGGGACCGGCACGGGTCTTCGACAGCGAAGAGGCCGCGTTCGAAGCGGTACAAGCAGCCGAGATCACCCCCGGGGACGTCGTCGTGATCCGTTACGAGGGGCCGCGCGGCGGACCCGGGATGCGCGAGATGCTCGCCGTAACCGCAGCGCTGGTCGGCAGCGGTCTCGGCGACTCCGTCGCCCTCGTCACCGACGGGCGATTCAGCGGTGCGACCCACGGCGTCATGGTCGGTCACGTCTGCCCCGAGGCCATGTCCGGAGGGCCGATCGCGCTACTCCGCAACGGTGACTCCATCCGCATCGACGTCGCGGGTCGTAGCCTCGACACGGACATCGACCTCGAGGCTCGTCGCGCCGCATGGTCCCCACCTACACCCACCGTAAGAACCGGCGTTCTGGCGCGTTACGCGGCCACTGTCTCTTCCGCATCCGACGGTGCGATCACCTGTCCGGTACCACCACTCGTCTGAACTGATCTGACACATCCTCTGCTCAGGAGAGCCCCATGTCTTTTGACCCCAGCAACCCCCTGCTCCAGGACCGTGTCGTCGCGGTCGTCGGCTATGGCAGCCAGGGACGCGCCCAGGCACGAAACCTCCACGACTCGGGAGCACGTGTCGTCGTCGGCGTCCGCGAAGGTGGCCCCTCGTGGCACCGCGCGGCGGAAGACGGCCTCGAACGAGCGACCGTCGCCGAGGCCACGGCGCAGGCGGATCTGGTGGCCCTCCTCGTCCCCGACATGGAGCAACCAGCCGTGTTCGATGAGCAGATCCGACCCCACTTGAAAGCGGGCGCGGCCCTCCTGTTCAGCCACGGCTTCAACGTCCACTACGGCCGCCTCGAGGCGGCCGCCGAAACGCCAGTCGTCATGGTTGCGCCCAAGGGGCCCGGCAACCTGGTCCGGCGTACCTACGAAGAAGGACGCGGCGTCCCATGTCTCCTCGCCGTGCATCAGGACCCGCAAGGCGACGCTCACGATCTCGCCCACGCCTACGCCGAGCTCATCGGCGGTACGCGCGCCGGCGTCATAGACACGACCTTCGCGGAAGAAACCGAGACCGACCTGTTCGGCGAACAGGCCGTCCTCTGC
>JABSRK010000287.1 GCA_013213915.1 Planctomycetota bacterium | reverse complement strand
ATCGTCGCGAGCGTCAGCGCACGACGCGGCCTCGACATCGAGCAGGTGCGCGAGTTGCAGAAGAAGCGCATGCTCGACGCTGCATCCGCCAAGGCCGCGGGCCTCGTCGATGAAGTGGTCCCTTGGCGCGGCGCACGGCTCTCCGTCGCCACCGATGACGACACCACATTCAAGAACGTCGGCAAGAAGGAGAAGAAGAAGGGCATCAGCCTCATGTCGCTCCTCACCGGCGGCAGCTCGTCGTCCAAGACGCGGGTCAACAAGGACTCGATTGTTGTCCTCCAACTCTCCGGAACCATCATGGACGGCAAGGCAGCCTCACCCGGATCCATGGTCTCCGGGTCGACGGTGAAGCTCGTCCGCGAGTTGGCCGACAACGAGAAGGTCAAGGGCGTGGTCGTCCGCGTGAACTCGCCTGGAGGCAGCGCCACCGCCAGTGAGGCCATCCTGCTGGCCCTCCGCGATCTCGCGAAGACCAAGCCCGTCGTCGTCTCCATGGGCGAACTCGCGGCCTCGGGCGGCTACTACATCTCCATGATCGGGAACGGGTGCAAGGTGTTCGCCGAGGCCGAGACCATCACCGGATCCATCGGCGTCTTCGGGATGCGCCCCAACGTGGGAAAACTGGCGAACACCCTCGGGGTGCACCAGGAAATGGTCACCCTCGACCCCGACGCAGCCGGCATGGACGACCTGTTCTCACCCCTGAGCGCAGCGCAACTCGACCGGCTCCAGGACATGGTGAACACGGTCTACACGCGGTTTCAGGATCGCATCCTCGAAGCACGGAAGATGAGCCGCGACGACCTGCTGAAAATCGCCGGTGGCCGGGTCTGGTCCGGCGCACAGGCCAGAGAACTGGGTCTGGTTGACGCCCTCGGCGGGCTCGGGGAGGCGATGGCCACCCTGGAGGCCAAGGCCGGTGCGGGCCACGCCGTCGTCCACTTCCCCAAGCCGGACAGCAACCCCCTCGGCGCGCTCGGGAGCTTGCTCGGAGCGCACATCCAGAACGCGCAAAGCCGCGTCGCGCTCTTGGCGCAGGCCGGGTTCAAGCTGGAAGGCCCCCTGCGCATCCTCCTGGACGCCCTCCGCAACCCGAGAGCGACCCGTGTGTGGATGATGATCCCGGCGGAGCTCCGTATCCGATAGGCCGGCCCAAACAGCCGCTGCTGCCGGGGTTCCTCCTAGGCCGTGGGATGTAGTGCCCCACGGCGTCCACCATGCGCGCGAAGGACTCCGAGACGAACAGGCGGAGTCCCGCCTCCTGCTCCTGGTCAGCCGTCCCCGCGTTCAATGAAGAAGGCGAATTCATATCCCTCTCCCATGACGGCCGCATCGACGACCTCGAACGAGAGTCCCTCCCCCCGGTTCACGTACGCAAGCAGCTCCTCGATATCCTCGGGAATCCAGCAATGGAAGTGGATCGGGTACCGCACACGCTGCAGCAAATCCGCCCAGAACCGGACCTGCCCTTCGTCCTCGAGGTGGCTGATCTCGCGCGCCCACTCGCGATAGTGGGCCGTGTTGCGATCCGCTCGCGCCTCGTCGTCGCACACGTGATCCGCGACGAGATGCTCGAGCGTCGTGCGCTCGCGGTCTCGATCGAACGTACCTCGCTTGTCCGGTAGGCACAGGTACAGACAGCCACCCGGACGCAGGACACGATGCCACTCCGACAAGGCGGCGATCGGGTCCTCCGTGTGCTCGAGCATGTGGCTCGCGACCACGAAGTCCTGCGACCCGTCAGCGAGCATCGAGAGACGTTCGGCGGAGGCCAGGATGTCCGGGTTCACGACCGTCATGGCGAGCGGCACCTCGGGGAAGAACCGCCGTGCCTCCGCTCGGGTCATGAGATCGACGTAGCGGACCTCCCCGTGGGGCAGGAACTGGGGGCCGTGGAACGCCCCGATCTCGATCCCCTTGCCGACAAGGCGTCGTGCCATCCGGTCCGGTGCGATGGAGCGTTCCACGGTCAGTCGCCCTCCCCGATCACGGTTTCGAGGAGACGATGCCGGCGAATGGCATTGGAGATGACGGCGATCCACTCGTCGGTGAATCCGAGCGCGAGCATCTCCTCGAGGACGAGACGCAGACTGTAGGGCCGCTCGGGATCCGTCATGTTGCCGCCCGGCACGGGAGGGAACATGACCTCGGCGGCATCCACTCGGGCCCGTTCACCGTTGTCCGCGCGCTCGACGGTGACGCGGCATGCCGCAATGTCAGCCTCTCTGACGTCCTCGTCGAGGACCAGCCGACACGGCACTCCCTCCAAGGGAAAGACACGATCGAGGGGGTTCACGTCGGGTCATCCCCTATGAGGTTTCGCCAACGCTCGTAGTCATCCTTCGCGCGGGCGTGATCTCCGACCTGCTTGAGTAGCAGGCCTCGGTTGTAGTACGAATCCGCATCCTGGGGGTCGAGTTGCAGCGCCTGACCGAGAGCCTCGATGGCACCGCGCACGTCGCCCACAGCGGAGCGCAGAACACCGACGCGGGCGTGCGCCGCGGCGAAGTCAGGCTGGAGCGCCACGGCCTGCTCGAGATCTTCGAGAGCGCCGCCCAGGTCATCGAGGTGCGCGCGGGCCACGCCCCGCCCGAGGTAGTACGCGGCCACGGACGGGTCCTTTCCCAACGCCGACGAGAACGCGGCGCACGCAGAGTGGAACTCCCCGTGGGCGAGCTCCTGGTTGCCCTGGTCATAAAGCTCGGCCGCGCTCTGTGACTTCTCCAACGACATGGCTTAGACAGCTTAGTGTACGGACCAGAGGCGCGTTGCGCCGCAGCCCGCGATGAAGACCCCTTCGTCCTGTCATGAAGCTCACGTCGCTCACCTCCCGGCCGACATCAAGGCCGTAGCGGCGGCGGAGGTCGACGAGGTCACCCGCGGCGACGCGGCTGGCGGCGGGGGCGGAAGCCTCGGCGTACCGTCTCGTGCTACTGGCTAGCTGAAGCGGGCGGGACGCCCGATGGGCGACCCCACGGTCTCACCGTCGCGCATGACCACGTTGCCGCGGACGATGGTGGCTACGGGCCAGCCCGTGAGTTCCATGCCGTCGAGAGGTGTCCACCCGCATTTGCTCACGATCCAGTCGTCCGTGACGGTCCGCGTGGACGCGAGGTCGACAACCGACAGGTCCGCATCGGCGCCTTCTTCCAGGCGCCCCTTCCCCTCCATACCCCAGATCCGGGCCGGGCCAGCGCTGGTCAATTCGACCATGTGCTCCAGCGACATCCGACCCGCGTTCACGTAATGCAACATCAGCGGGATGATGGTCTGCACGCCGGGCATGCCCGAGGGCGTCTCCGGGTACGTGCGCGCCTTTTCTTCCAACAGGTGGGGCGCGTGGTCGGACGCGACGCAATCCACCACGTGATCCGTGATGCCGCGCCACAGGCCTTCTTGATGGCGGACGTCCCGGATGGGCGGGTTCATCTGGACGCGGGTCCCAAACCGCTCGTAGCAGTCCGGCGCTGCCAAGGTCAGGTGCTGGGGCGGGACCTCACACGTGGCGACGTCCTTGTGACCGGCGAGGAAGGTAATCTCCTCGGCCGTCGTCACGTGCAGGATGTGCAACGGACGACCCGCTTCGCGCGCCAGCGCGACCACACGGCGGGTCGCCTTGAGTGCGCACTCCACATCACGCCACTCGGGATGCGCGCGGACATGCCCCGCCTCTTCCGCAATGGCGCGGCGCTCCTTCAGCCGCTCTTCGTCTTCGGCGTGGACAGCGCAGCGTCTGGTTCCGCTGGCTAGGACGCGAGCGAGGTCGCTGTCGTGCTCCACCAGCAGCGACCCGGTAGAGCTGCCCATGAAGATCTTCACTCCGGGACACCCGGGAATGCGCTCGAGCTCGGCGAGTTCTTCCGCGTTTCCCGGTGACGCGCCGACGAAGAACCCATAATCACACCACGCCCGTCCCTCGGCACGACGAAACTTGTCTTCCATCCGCTCTAGGCTGGTCGTCGTCGGAACCGTGTTCGGCATCTCGAGCACGGCCGTCACGCCGCCCAGGACCGCTGCGTGCATCCCGGACTCCAAGTCTTCCTTGTCCGGGAAACCCGGCTCCCGGAAGTGGACCTGTGGATCGATGCAGCCCGGCAAGACATGGAGACCCGTCGCGTCAAAGACCTGGTCCCCATCCGACTGGCCGAGATCACCGATCTCGGCCACCTCGCCGCCGCGGATGCCCACATCCGCAACGCGCGTCCCCCGCGTCGTCACGCAAGTGCCACCGCGCAAGATCAGGTCGAAGGTCCCCATGCGCGGCATCCTGTCAGCTTCGGCCCGTGGGATCCACCGGGCCCGCCGCTATCATGCGCCCAATGTGGATGCTCGCCGGCAGCCTGCTCGTCCTCGTGCTCGGCCCGATCCTGGTCGCGCGTGTCCGCAACCTGAGACCGGCGACGGTCGCACTCGATGCATTCGTGGTCGTGGCGATTGGCGGCCTCGTCCTCATTCACGTCCTCCCCGATAGCCTGGATCGGGGTGGCTGGGCGGCCCTCGCCGCCCTCGTGGCGGGCCTGTTCGGCCCCCTGCTCGCTGAGCGGGGGCTGCGACCGGGAACAACCTCGGGTGCAGGGCGCGTCGTCATCGGCCTGGCCCTGGCTGGCCTCGCGGCCCATGCCGTCATTGACGGGCTCGCCCTCGGCCACGACCACGCGGCCAACGAACCGGGCCACGAACACGAGGCCACCGGCCTCCTGGCGCTGGCCGTCCTGCTACACCGGCTGCCGGTGGGCATCGCCATCTGGTGGTTGATCCCCCGCACCCTCGGAGTCCGTGTTGCCATCACCACACTCCTGCTGATCGCGGGCTCAACCGTCTTCGGTTTCGCGATCGGAGGCGTCGCCCTTGATGAATCGTCAGGTGGCCAGGGGCTGGCGATTTTCCAGGCGCTGCTCGCGGGCTCGCTCCTCCACGTCGTTTTTCACAGTCACCTGCCTGTGCGAGAACGAACCGGATCGTGGGAGCTGGCGTCA
>JABSRK010000286.1 GCA_013213915.1 Planctomycetota bacterium | reverse complement strand
TGGCGATCTTGGGCTTGGGGAAGACCAGCACCGATGAGAGCGCCGCCTCCACGGAGCCGTCCTCCTTGACGCGCACGCCGCCTGCATGCTCCGGGATGCGGTAGAAGCTGTCCAGGTTGATGAAAACGACACGGTCGATGGGCGTACCGGTGCGCTTCAGGATGCCCGTCACCTCCCAGCGCATCTGCTCGCCGTGCGCGGTGGTTGATTCGACGCCGTGGGTCGGCTCGATCTTGTCGCCGACGCGCAGGTCGAGCTTGTCCGCGACGATCGACCCGACGACAGCCTGATTCAGGGCCTGTGCACCCCTCGCCTCCTCCGGAACCGGATTCCCGACCGACAACGCGACGGACGCCACCAGCGCCCGCGGGTCGTAAACGAACCCCTTTCCAGCCGAGAACTTCCCACCGGGCGTCTCGGACTTCGGATGCGGGAAGTACGGGTGGAACACCTCGTCTGTCGTGGCGACGACGCGAAAACCCCGAAATAAATCCCCCACGGCGTAGGGCACCGCGTGCTTGACGAGCCGCGACTGCTTCATCTCGTCGTAGACGCGAATCGGCAACAACCCCTTGCTCTGCTCGACGTGGAAGATTGTGTTGAGGACGAGGGTCAGGGGCGACCCCGTCGGCCCGACCACCAGCGAATACCCCTTCCCCGGCTTGAGATAGCTGTCCTCCATCTCCGTCTTCACGATGAGGATCGCCGCGACGAGCATGACGCCGAGGGCCACGCTGAGCGCGGTGAGCACCGATGACAACTTGCGCTGGGCGAGGCTGCGTTCGATCAACCGCAACAGGCTCACTGCGACACCTCTTGTAACGGCCGCACGTCTTCGAAGTGCGCCTGCACCCGCGGTTCGTGAGTCACGAGCATGAGAATGCTCTGCGCCTCGGACGCCGCCTCCTTGAGCAGTCCCAGCACCTCATCGCTGTTCTTCACGTCGAGGTTTGCCGTCGGTTCGTCTGCGAGGACGACTGTGGGCTGGTTGATGACGGCGCGGGCGATGGCAACCCGTTGCTGCTCGCCGACGGACATGGTCCCCGGGCGTGCGTCCATGCGGTGCGAGAGCCCGACCCTCTCCAGCAACGATCGCGCCCGTTCCTTGGTCGCCGCCTGGCTGCCTCCGGCAAAGTGGGCCGGCAGCGACACGTTTTCGAGGGCCGTCAGCCCCTGCAGCAGATTGAAGGTCTGGAACACATAACCGACATGCTGAGCGCGGAAATGATCGCGCCGCGCTTCCGAGAACGCAGCGACGTCGGTGTCGTCGAACAGCACCTGCCCCGCCGTCGGCAGGACGATCCCCGCCACCGTATTGAGCAACGTTGTCTTTCCGGAGCCCGATCCGCCAACGAGGCACACCTGCTGTCCCGCTGCGATCGTGAGCGACGGGATGTCGAGCACCGGGACCGCCGCGCCGTTCCGATCCCTGAAAACGACGCTGAGGTTGTGAAGTCGAATGTCCATGAAGGCCGCATCATGCCCTTCGATCCGCAGAGGCGGCAACTCGTCTTCGCGGGCGATGCAGCGTAGCGCCTCCTGCCGTGGCCGGGTTGGGCCAGCGGATGCTGACAATTATTCACTCCGCCGCTTGACTTCACCCCTTTAGCAGGACTAGATTCGGGTGGGACGCGTTTGTTTGCTCCCATAAAGAGGCGGTGTTTCCGAATGCGCGCAGCGCTGGCGTTCGTTTTTTTCGGTATTGGTGCCCACCTCGGCAGTGGGAACCTGTCCAGTGCTCCGCCCCGGGCTTTGGCCGCGCCTGAGCGCCCGGCCGACCCCCTCGCGTCAGTGGAGGGGACGCCCCTCGTCTTCGTAAAGAACCGCGGCCAGATCCCTCCCCACTACCGTTTCCACTCAGTCGGATTTGGCCAGACGGCGCTCTTCGCCGACTCCCATGTCGTGCTGTCCCGCGCCGCGGGCACCAGCTTCGTGGTCTCGTGGGATGGCGCTCGACCCACCACAGCCGAACCCGGGACGTCGTCGAAGAGCCAGCACAGCTTCCTCTACGGCAAGGACGAGGCGAACTGGCATCGGAACGTCACGGGGCGGTCATCCATCATCTACCGGTCGAAGTACGACGGCATCGACCTCCACTTCTCGGGCGAGAACGGAGGCCTGAAGAGCACGTACTACGTCGATCCGGGCACCGATCCGCTGCAGATCCGCTGGCGCTATCTGGCCAGTTGCCCGCTCGATGTCGCCATCACCGAGAGCGGTGAGCTTTCCGTGGTCGATCCGGAGGGTGGGGCGGTCGCCACCGAAGCGGCTCCAATCGCCTGGCAGACCGTGAACGGCACTCGCCGTGCTGTACCCGTTCGCTACGCGCTCTTCGGTGACGCCAGCGTGGGCTTCCAACTGGGCGCGTATGACCCGTCGATGGAGCTCGTGATCGACCCGGACATCGAGTGGGCCACGTTCCTCGGCGGCAACGGGACCGACCACATCAACGACATAGACGTCGACTCACACGGCATGGTCTACCTGACGGGATACGCCCACAGCAAATACTGCGACCAGACCTTCCCCACTCTCGCGGGCGATCGCACCACCCCCATGCAATGGTGGTACGGCGGCGAGATCGGCGACGCATTCGTGGTCAAGATCGATCCCAACGGGCGGCCAGCAGCATCACCGTGTCCGCAGGTGCCGGGACGGGTGCCGCGGCTCGTGTACAGCACCCGTCTCGGCGGCGGTCGCACGTACGTATGCAACACGGGGATCTCCTGTGCTGACACGGTCAACTCGAGCGCGAATTGCTGCCCCGTTTGGATGAACGATCCGACAACCTGGGACCCGAACTGCGCGCCATCCTCGATCGTGACTTCGATCGGGTACGGCTCGCTGGATTTCGCCGCACCGTCGTACCGGTGGTATCTCTCGGCCCTGCCCACGTCGTTCTACCCCTACCCGATGCCGCACCCGTCGATCACCTGCGCCCCTGGGGTCCCGGCGGCCACGCGGCCTCACGGCGCTGATCATGGGTTCGGGATCGCTGTCGACACCAACGGCGAGGCGGTCATCGTCGGGCGTACCGAGTCGGACGACTTCCCGGGCACCGGATCGGCGTCGAGTCCCAACCCCGCGCTGACCGGAGCGCTCAACCCGTCGTGGCAGCCGGCGCTGGGCAGCAACTACGTCGGGCAGTGCGGCCCGACGGCCCTCGCGCCGTTCGCGGACGCCTTCATCGCGCGGCTGAACGCAACGGGTACGCGGCTGATCTTCAGCACCTACTTCGGAGGAGTGGAACACGAGGAGGCCCTCGCGGTGGACCTCGACAGCGGCGGCAACGCATACGTGGTCGGCCTGGTAGCGGCGGCGCCGTCCTCATCCATCACGCCGCCCAACTGGCTCGGCTGCCCCACGCCCACGGGCATGGGAGACGGGTTCATTCTCAAGTTCGACCCCAGCGGCGTGTTCGCGGGCGGTCGCTACCTGGGAGGGACCGCCTCCGACGTCGCCATCGACGTGGCCGTAGGCCCGAGCCCCGACGATCCCACCCAGGAACGCGTCCACATCACGGGCACGACTCGCTCTCCCAACTTCGTCACGGTCACCTGCTCTGGGCTGAATCTCGCGTGCGCTTCCAACAGCCTCCAGGGAGCCTACGCCGGTCACAACAACGATAGGCAGAACTTCTACTACGACAGCCGGCTACCCAACTTCTACGGGGACGGATGGGTCGCCCGGTATTCGCTCGACCTGATCACCTGCGAGACGTTCACGTACGTCGATACCTGCGCGCTCGGCTCATCTCCGTGCAGCCTCGCCGCCTATGTGGGTGACGAATGGGTGGACGCCATCGCCGTTGACTCGGACGGCATCGCGTGGATCACCGCGTCCATCGGTAGCGGCGAACCACCGATTTCCACCTGCGCAGGGGAATTCGCCTACTCCATGGGCATTGTCGCTGGGCTGAGTCTCACGTGCAACCAACCCCAGTCAGTCGTGGCTGCGACCACCATCACGGGCGAGCATGCGATCCACCCGTTCGATCTCGACGTCGACGACTCGGTCGTCTACGTGACCGGGGCGGTGGCACGCTTCCAGCTCGGGGACCCCGGTTCTCCCGGATCTGCGTCCCCGGTGCCTCCGCCGGCGGGGCTGACCACGGTGAATCCCCTCAGCGGCGCCTGGGTCTACGGTCACGAAGGATGCAACGGCAACCTCGCCACCCGCCCCTTCGACCTCGGGCACTTCCAGAAGGACGCCAATCTCGTCGTCGGCTGCAAGATGGGCGGCCGTTCGATGCACGCGTGCGAGTTCCTCGCTCAGGCGGGCCAATCCGACGAACGCCTCGTTGTCCTGGAGAACAGTCACATGGCCAAACGCGGTGAATCCAACCGCGCTGATCCGGAGCTCGGGCGTTCCGGCGGCGTCGTTGATCGTCAGTCTCCCCGCCTGGGGTTCACCTGTGGGGGGGCTCGACTCCACCTCGGTGGTTGCTCCGGTTCCCGACTTCGCTGCGGGGCTCGACGGCGAGGTCTCCGGCCTGCGGATCGGCGTGCCGCGGCACTTTTTCTTCAGCCGGGCGCAGCAGGAGGTCGTCGAGAACGTCCGTCGACCAGCCGATCCCGACGCCTTCGACTTCCGGCTCACGCGTCTCGCTGCGCTGTTTCACGACATCGGCAAGCCGCGCACACGGGGCTACTCCGCCGGCAAAGGCACCACGTTCCATCACCATGACGCCGTTGGCGCACGGATGACGCGCAAACGGATGAGCGCGCTCCGCTACTCCAACTCGATGGACGAGGCTGTAGCCGGACATGCCAGCAAGATTGAGGTTCATCTGGACGCGGACGGAAACCTCTCGGTCGCCGATAACGGCCACGGGATTCCCATCGACAAGCACCCTAAGTTCAAAACCAAGTCCGCGCTCGAGGTGATCCTGACAACGCTCCATTCGGGCGGCAAGTTCTCCAACAAGGCGTACGCCACGTCCGGCGGTCTTCACGGGGTCGGTGTCTCCGTGGTCAATGCGCTCACCGATGAA
>JABSRK010000285.1 GCA_013213915.1 Planctomycetota bacterium | reverse complement strand
GCCTCGCGGCCGAGGCGATCCTTCGATTTGCCAACGAGGCGCCCCGGCATCTGGGGGACGTGTTCCTTCTTCGTCGCCATGAACCCTGCTGTGGGCCCGCCGAACTGGACAGGAATACCGAAGCTCTGCATCTCGCCGACCGCGATATCCGCGCGCAACGGTTCGAGCAACGCCATCGACTGGGCTTCGTTGCATACCGAGATGATGAACGCGTCCTCGGCCATGTCCTCGCTGTCTTCGATGACACCGAAGAAGTTCGGGCTCTGAACGACGATGGCAAGCGCGTCCTTCTGGAGATTGGCTGGGATGTCCACGATCGTTCGACCCGATTTGGGGTCGACGGGCAGCACGCGGAGCTTCACGTCCGCCTGGAATTGGAGGTACGTGTCGAGCACTCGCCGGTACTCCGGATGTACGGCTTCGCTGACGTACAGGTCGGTGGCCTTCTTGCGTATGCGCCGGGCCATCATGACGGCCTCCGCCATGGCGGTGCTGCCGTCGTACATGCCGCCGTTGGCGATCTCCTGGCCAGTTAGCATGCACACGTAGGTCTGGAACTCGTAGTACATGACCAGCGTGCCCTGGGCGAGCTCGGGTTGGTACGGCGTGTACGAGGTCACCCACTCGCTTCGTCCGACGAGTGAGTCCACGGGAGCGGGCACGTAGTGCTGGTAGAGGCCGCCGCCGACGAGGCTGACTCGCGGCTTGGGCCCCTTGATGTCCTCGAGTCGGCGCAGCAGGCTGGCCTCGGGCAGGGGGCCGTCCACCTCGAGGGGACGCTTCATGCGGACGACCTGAGGAACGGACTTGAAGAGGTCATCGACGTCGTTGACGCCGATCACCCGCAGCATCCGCTCCCTGTCCTTCTCGGTGATCCCGGAGTAGCGCATCCTTACAGCCCGGTCACCCGGCCGAATCAACGACCCTCTGGTAACTCGCGTCGTCGAGGAGATTCTCGAATTCGGACGGCTTCTCCATGCGGACCTTGAGCATCCACCCCTCGTCCCAGGGGTCCTTCTTCAGGATCTCAAGTTCGTCGATGAGTCGATCGTTGCGCTCGACTACCTCGCCGGTCATCGGTGCGTAGAGGTCGGAGACGGCCTTGACCGATTCGATTTCACCGACGGGCTCGTTCTGCATGATGTCCTGACCCACGTCCGGCAGGTCCAGGAATACGAGATCTGAGAGGTGGCTGATCGCGAAGTCAGAAAGTCCGATATAGGTGAATTCACCTTCCACGCGCGCCCACTCGTGCGTCTCCAAGTAGCGGTATCCATCGGGACGTGCCATTCTCGTCCTATTCCTTTTCTCTTCGATAGAAGGGCATGGGCGTCCGCCGTGCGGACGCCTCGTGTCTGCGGATGCGCACGCTGAAGCGCGCGGCATCTTGCGCTTGCGTTGCGACGAGAGCCGTCGCGATGTTGGTCCCAAGGGTGGGGGACAAGGTGCCCGAGCACACGGTCCCCACCTCGGTGCCGTCAACGAGGACGGTCGAGTCACTGCGCGCGATGCGCGGTCCGGCGACCACGAGGCCGACCAGGCAGCGAGCGGGCCCTTCGGCGCGCACCTTGTCGAGCGCGGATCGCCCGACGTAGTCAAGGTCGGAGCGAACGGCGAAGTCGAGGCCGGCCTCGTACGGGTTCACGTCCGGGCCGATCTCATGCCCGTGGAGGGGCATGCCGGCCTCGAGGCGCAGCGTGTCCCGCGCGCCGAGTCCGCAGGGGATGAGCCCGTGTGTTCGCCCGTGCTCGAGCGCCGCGTCCCAGGCGTCGCGCACGCGCTCGCTGGGGAGGATGAGTTCGAATCCGGTCTCGCCGGTGTAGCCCGTCCGGGAGACGATCACCGGGCCCAGTGGGCCGTCGAACGCACCGAGCCGGTAGTAACCAAGCTGGGAGGCGCCCTCGATCCCCATGGCGTCGAGGATCGCCGGGGAATTCGGGCCCTGGATTGCGATCATGGACTCGCGCTCGGAGTCGTCGATCACCTCGACGTCGAGGTCGTCCACGAGGCTCGAGAACACGTCGAGGTCGGCGTCGCGATTGCCGGCATTGACGACGAACAGGAGGGTGTCTTCTTTCTCGCGTGACACCAGGACGTCGTCGATGATGCCTCCGTCGGCGTTCAGGATGAGGCTGTAGCGGACCCGCCCCGCGGCCAGCTCGCGCGTGTCCAACGTCTGGCAGCGTCCAGCGAGTTGATCCGCATCAGGGCCCCGAAAGCGCACCCGGCCCATGTGGCTGATGTCGAACAGGCCGGCCTGCTGCCGCACGGCTTCATGTTCTGTGCGGATATCAGCGTAGGTAACCGGCATCTCCCAACCCCCGAACGGAACGAGGGAACCGCCGAGTTCTCGATGTGCGTCGTGTAGGGGAGTGGCTCTCGTCATCTTGTCACGTCATTACGAAATGAGGGGACGCGGGCCGGTGGCTCGCGTCCCCTGTCAGTGTCTTTCAGGGAGGTCTGTCGATGCCGGTCCGGTGACCTGAGAGTTTCGCCGCGACCAACGGCTTGCCCCTTCGGTGCCTCCGCAGCGCGGAGGGCTCTCCCGGCATCGCGTGTGACCTTGCGCTCGATCCGCCCATGTGTGCGGCGAGGGTCTCGGGTTGTCTGTGGTTTCGTCAGCTCTGGTCGCGTGCCTCCCCGGGATGGGGGTCTTCGACGAGTCTGGCCAGCAGTTCGTCCATGTCAACGTTGCCCAGATCCTCCGCACGGATCGGGGGCAGATCGCGGAAGCGATGATACTCGTCGATCTCCAGGAAGTCAGTTTCTGGAGGCACGGCGTCTGGCATGTCGATCCGGTCGTCCCAGGGGTCGCTGTCGGGGAAGTCGTCCCCATGGTCGATCAGGGGCGCGTGCTCGGCGGGTGACAGGCCCATCAGGGGCGCGTCGGCCAATGCGAAGGACCGCTTCGTCACTTCACTGACCAGAGCTGGGGGCAGGGCCTGGCGCCGGAAGATCGCGAATTCCTGGATTGCCAGGGCGCGGTAACCGTCGTCAAAAGCGATACGTCCGAGCAGAAAATGGGCCTGGACGCACGACGGCCTGAGCGCGACCACGCGCTTCAGCAGGACACGGGCGCGGGTCGGTCGTCCCAGCCATAGCAGGATGCGTGCGCGGAAGCGCAACCACCTGGTCAGCAAGGACCTGCGGACGAAACTCGACAATTGACGCATGGAGGAGTTCGGGGGGGGGTCGAGAGCGACCACCCGAACACGCCGATTCTACCTGCCGAGCCTGTTCCGCCAAGTCGAGAGCGGTCCCCCAACCCCTTCCCTCGCGGCGGGTTTCCTGCCGATAAGGGATGGACGGGCGCCGCCGGTGCCCGAGAACCTCTTTCAGCCTGGCAGGGAGTCCCCATGGCGATTCGGGGCGATCTCCTATCAGCCGATCTCAGTAACGTCTTTCAGATGCTGGCCTTGAACCGTAAAGGCGGCCAGCTGACGGTGCAGGATCAGGGCAATCTGCTCAACAAGCGCCGCCTCTACGTCAAGGCTGACCGAGTCGCCCTCCACGAATCACCGCCCCAGCGACCCATCGAAGCGTTGCTGGTGGAGATGGAGGTCCTTTCTTACGACCAGTACAGGGAGGTCCTCGAGAAGAGCGCCCGCTACGGGACCGATCCCGAGCGGTTGCTGCAGCAGATGGGCATTCTCAATGATGCCGAGCGGGATCGCGTCGCTGAGCGGGTCGCGGAAGAGGGCGTGCTCGAAGTCTTTCTGTGGCGCAACATCACGTTCGAATTGGACGAGCACGCCGAACCGCCGGCAGATGACACGTCGTACTTCAGCATCGACCACCTCATCATGGAGTCGGCAAGGCGCCAGGACGAGTGGTCCCAATTCGTCGAGACGCCGGGCGTAGATCGCCAGATCTACGGTCGGAGCGGCGAGCCCCGAACCGGGCTCAGTGCTGATCTCGATGCGGTTTCGCGCATCGTTTTCGATCATGTCGATGGTGTTCGTGGAAGTCCGCAGATCGTGGAGCGGACGGGCCTGCCGAGGTACTTCGTGGACCTGTCCCTGAGCGGCCTCCAGGAGGCCGGGTACATCCAGCAGCGCGGACTCGCCGAGCTCATGGCAACGGGGGACGGTCTCGTCGAGCGAGGTCGCCATGCCTCAGCGCTGCACCTGTTTCGAACGGCGCTGCAGTTTGATCGGCGAAACATCGCGCTGCACGAGCGTCTGGCCTGCGCGTACATGGCGACCCGAAGGCTCGCGAAGTCCGCCGCGCACCATCGCTTCTGTGCGATGGCCCACGTCGCGGCCGGTCGGCGTCGCGAGGCGATTGCGATCTACCAGACGGTCCTCGAGATGTTGCCCACGGACTTCCGCACTCTTGAACGTTGCCTCCAGTTGTTGTCCCAGGAGGGCAGGATCACCAACCCGGCCGACGCCCACGTTTACGATAGCGCGCGAAAACTGCTCAACTTCTATCTGGACACCCAGCAGGACGAAGAGGCACTGGCGGTCATCGAGGGACTGCAACGCCTCGGTGACGACGAGGAGTTGGTCAGCATCGCTGCCCGCTTGCACCTCCGCACCGGACAGACAGAGAAGGCCGCCAAGGCGTTGCAGACGCAGGCGCGCTTGCGTCAGGAGGCCGGTGACCTGGACGGCGCGGCGGACGTTTATCGGACGTTGTTTGCGGTCGATCGGAGCAATCGCCACCTCTACCAGGCGCGACTCGCGGAGATCAAGCACGTCAAGGAGAGGGCGCGTCGTCGGCGACGGCGGGCCAGGGTCCTGCTGGCCACGGCGTTCGTCGTGGTGTGTGCTGCCCTCGGTTATGCGTCGTACGCCTTCGCCGCCGTGTCGGAACTTTCTCGCCTGGCGGATACGGACCCAATCGACGTCCCCGCCGCGGGTCGTCGTATCCAGCGCTTGGAGGCCATGAGGGACGCCTATCCGTTGACCCTCGCCGCCCTCGATGCAGGGGGACGGATCGAGCGCCTTCAAGAGTGGACGCGTCGCGTCCACTCTGGAGAAGAGGCCAGAATTCGCGAGTCC
>JABSRK010000284.1 GCA_013213915.1 Planctomycetota bacterium | reverse complement strand
GGATACGAGTTGCGACGGGACGGCGCCCTCGTCGCGTCACTGGCGACGACCGCGTCGTCGTGGCAGGACACGATCGGCGTGCCTTCCGGCACGCATACGGACCTCCACTATGAGCTGACGACCGTCGGGGGGCCGATCGCCCCCTCGTGCCCGACTCTCGAGGTGCGTTGCCTACTCTCCGCTGGAGCGGTGGCCCTCGCCGACGACTTCGAGGACTACGCTGACGATGCCGCGATGCAGTCGGCGGGCTGGCTCGCGCAGGACGTGAACAACCCGGTGGAGAGCTCGACCTGGACGGTGACGAACCCGGGCAACCGGGCCGGTCCTCCAGGGTTGCGTGGTGCGGTGAGCCCCGGTCGCATGGTGATCTCCGACTCGGATCTGGGCGGCGGGGGAGGCGGCAATCCGCCCGGCTCGGGCATGTCCCACGACCTGTGGACCCCCACGTTCTCGTGCGCGGGGATGGCGGCGCCGTGGTTGCACCTCGATTGCGCGGCGTTCCTGAACAACAACGGCGAGGCGGTATTCGACGTCGACGTCTCCACCGACAACGGCGGCAGCTGGTCCAACGTCCTGCGCCGCGTGGCGCCGTCCCGCACGGGGGCTGCGCCCGTGGTGACCACGTCCAACGCCCACGGTCCCCTCGGCCCGCTGCACTTGGACCTCACGCCGTGGGCGGCCAACCAGCCGTTCGTCCGCGTTCGCTTCCGGCACTTCGAGCCCAACTGGGACTGGTGGATCGCCGTGGACAACGTACTCGTGGACGACGTTCCCTACGCTGGGGGTTCCGCCACGCTCTTGCCCAACGAGGACTTTTCGAGCGGCATTCCCCCCACCTGGACGGTCAGCGGTCTGAACAGCGGCGCCAACACCTGGACCACCAGCGACCCGTGCAGCCGGTCGGTGGTAGCCAACGGCGGCGCGTTTCCCTATCTGGGCGGCCGCGCCGTCGCCCGGCTCGGGACGGCGTTCGCGATCCTGGATTCGGATTGCAACCCCGATCCCACAGAGGACGAGTACCTCATCACGCCGACGGTCGACGCCTCGGCGTACGCTGACGTGTGGCTGCACTTCCGCTCCGAGGTCCTGTTCGACGGCGACATGCAGCCGGACGTCCTGGTCAGCCTCGATGGCGGTCAGACCTTCTTGCCGACTCCGCTGTTTTCATGGCCACGGGCGGCCATTATCCCGGGGGAGGATCCGTCGTTCATGGAGCACGTGCTCCACGTCCCCGAAGCCGCGGGACAGTCCGCGGTGGCCTTCGGGTTCCGCTTCCAGAGCCTGGGCAACACGTGGTGGTGGGCCGTGGACGACGTGCGCGTCACCGGCGACGGGGCGACGTCCGCCAGCGCCACCATGGTCGGCTCCGGCTGCAGCGCCGCTTGGCCGCACCCCGGCCTCTACGCCATGCCCCCGGTGCTCGGGCAGACGGCGGCGGTCTATGGGAATTACGGGCCGCCGTCAGCACCCGGCTCCCTGGGGATCTCGGACATTCCCCCGCAGCCCTTCACCGTCACCACCAGTTGCACGATCTACCTGGACCTCGCCCAGTTCGCGAGCTGGACCCTGCTCCCGTTCATGACCGACCCCGCCGGCACCTGGAGCTTCCTCATGGCGATCCCCGCCGACCCGTCCCTCGCCGGCTTATCCCTCGCCCTCCAGGCCGGGTTCCCCACCGGCGCCAGCCCCTTCGGCTACGACCTCACCAACGGGCTCCACGCCGTCCTCGGCTTCTGATTCGCGGCGCTGTGTCCTGGCCATGGCCGGCCCTGCTCCGGCGCCCCTCGGCTTGACAACTTCCGCGACATACGGCGATGCTTTGTTTCGAAAAGGAGCAGGGTATGAAGACCAAGGTGATGGCGGCTGTATTGCTCGGACTGATCGGCGTCACGGCTACCGGGCAAGTCCGTTCCGACGGAACGGTCGACTGGAACCGTTACTACTCGCACGCCGAGTCGAACGTGATCATGGCGGCGTGGGTCAAGCGCCACCCCAAGTTCGCGCGGCTGATGACTATCGGGAAGAGCTATCTCGGGGCCGACCTGACCGTGCTCGAGATCACCAACAACGACACCGGCCCGGCGAGCGAGAAGCCGGCGCTCTACGTGGACGGCGGCATCCACTCGAGCGAGCTGACCAGCGGCGCGCTGGCGCTCCAGTTCGCGGGTCACCTCCTCGAGCGTTACGGCAAGGACCCGGAGATCACGGCCCTCGTCGACACGCGTGCGTTCTATGTGCGGCCCAAGTTCAACCCGGATGGATCGGACGCCTCCCTGCTTCGCGGCGTCTCGCTCCGGAGCTCGGTGAGGCCCATCGACAGTGATGGCGACGGCCAGGCCGACGAGGACCCCAGCGAGGATCTGAACCGTGACGGGTACATCACGCAGATGCGGGTTGTCGATCCGAAGGGCGATCGCAAGGCCAGTTCGCAGGACCCGCGCATCCTGGTCCGCCGCGGGAAGGGCGACAAGGGCCCGTTCTACCGGGTCATGAGCGAGGGCATCGACAACGATGGCGACGGGAGGATCAACGAGGATGGGATCGGCGGGTTGGACCTGAACCGCAACTTCCCGAGGAACTGGGCGCTTCCCTTCAAGCAAGGGGGCGCCGGACCGTTCCCTCTCTCGGAGCCGGAGACCCACGCGACCGTTCGCTTCATCACTGATCACCCGAACATCACGGGCATCCTTCACAACCACACGTCAGGAGGGTTCGTCTACCGTCTCCCGTCCGCGTGTGACCCGGCGATGTTCGATCCGAACGACATCGAGTTGGTCAAGACGCTGGGCAACAAGTTCACCGAGCTCACCGAGCGACCCGTGAGACCGAGCTCCACCCACGCCACGCGCCACCGCTACGGCACCCTCATCAGCTGGGCGTACTGGGACCGGGGCATCATCGGCTGGGTCCCCGAGCTGTGGCCGGGCCTCGGGAGGAATGAGCTCGAGGCGTTCCGCTACCAGGACGAGAAGCTGGGGGGGCGCTACTTCGTCCCCTGGACGCCCTACGAACATCCGACCCTCGGCAAGGTGGAGATCGGAGGCCTCCGCTCCCGGTTCATCCGCAGCAACCCGCCCCAGGAACTCCTCGAGGCCGAGTGCGCGCTTCACATCCCCTGGTTCTTGTGGCTCGCGCAGCGCTCGCCGCTGCTGAAGATGTCGGAGCCTGTCTTGAAGCGCCTCGGAGACGGAAGCGTCACGGTGAGCGCGGATGTCGCGAACGTGGGCTATCTGGCTACACACCTGACCCTGCGCGGTCTCGAGTCCAAGGTCGTCAAGCCGGTCGTCGCCCACATCGAACTGAAGAACGCCACGTTGGTCGACGGCAAGGCGCGCACGGACCTCGGACATATGCGCGGTTCCTACTCCCTGGAGGGGAGCGCGGAGGCGCGCTCAGGGACCGCTCGGTGGACCGTCAAGGCCCTGGGGCCGGGAGCGACGGTCCGCGTGATCTTCGCCTCGGACACCGGCGGGACGGTGCGCTCCAAGACGATCTCGCTGGCGAGATCGAAGTGAGTGACGTGGCGAGCGCTCGCTTCCCCTCGCGGGGGCGAGGCGCAGGGTGCGCGGGTTCACCACGGAGGCGCGCCATTCTGTAGATTGTGGCCATGCTGCCGCGCGTTCTTCGGTGCCTCGTCTCCCTGCCACTCCTCCTCACCGGGCTGCAGGCGCAGATCGGCGCAGATCTGACACGGAACGTGGGCGTGGTCGCGGACGCGTGGTTCGCGGCTACGCCGGACGCGCGTCCCGAGGTGCCGGCGGATCTTGACGGGTACCTGTGGTCGTTCCCCGACCAGGTCCGCGCCGTCGTCTGGGAGAGCTACAAGGAGGCGCCGTTGCACGCGGCGCTGAAAAAGGACTTCGACGCGAAGAAGGTCCGGAACGGCGCCTACGTGAGCCCCTATACGCTCAAGGCCGTCGGTGAGATGCCGGCGGGCGGCTGGCCGCTGTTCATTGCGATGCACGGGGGGGGCGGCGTCCCCAAGGGTGTCAACGACAGCCAGTGGCGCGTCATGCAGCGCTACTACAGGGACCAGGAAGACGTCGGGGGTTATCTCTACCTCGCGTTGCGCGCGCCGACGGATGAGTGGAACGGGTTCTATACGGGCTACGTGTATCCGCTGATCCGAAACCTGGTGCGCCAGTTTCTCTTGTTTGGTGACGTGGACGCCGACCGCGTCTACATCCTGGGGTATTCACACGGCGGGTACGGTGCGTTCTCCATCGGCCCCAAGATGCCGGACCTGTTCGCGGCGATCCACAGCTCGGCCGCGGCGCCCACGGACGGGCAATCCGCGGCCCAGAACCTCATGAACACCCGGTTTACCTTCATGATCGGCGAGAAGGACACGGCCCACGGTCGGGCGACGCGATGCCAGGGGTTCGCGTCCACGGTGAAGGAACTGAAAGCCGCCCACGGAGAGCGGTACCCGGTCGTCATGGAGTGGAAGGCGGGGTACGGGCACGGGGGCCTCCCGGACCGTGACAAGATCAAGGACATGTACGGGTGGACGCGCAAGCCGCGGCCCACGAGCGTGTCATGGGCCCTCACGGACGACATCGTCAAGGACCACTTCTGGCTGCATGTGCCGGCTCCGAGGGGCGGCCAGTCGATCATCGCCGACATCGGTGCGGGCAACCGTGTCGCGTTGAAGACGCAGAACATCGACGTCCTCGAGCTTTGGTTTGACGAGCGCCAGGTGGGAGGGGAGGCCCCGCTCACCATCGAGTGGGACGGGGTGACGATCCCGGTGACGGCTCAGGCCTCTCTGACGACGCTGCTGGAGACCCTCCTGGCTCGCGGCGACGTGGAGCGCGCGGCGAGCCGCCGCGTGGTGCTGAAGCGATGAGGGCGACGGCGTGCGTGGTTTCTTTTCTGCTGGCGTTCACGGGGGCCGGGTGTTCGGACGAGGTCGGGGTGAGTGCGGCCGCGGGGCGGACCACCTTTCCGGTCACGGCGCAGTTGCACGAGAACCATCCCCAGATCCGCCCGGGCATGGCAGCCAACGTAGAGTTCCGATTTGCAGGGGATG
>JABSRK010000283.1 GCA_013213915.1 Planctomycetota bacterium | reverse complement strand
AAGAAGTTCCGCGACAGCCCGTTCTACGCCAAGTCCATGGCGATGCAGAAGAAGATCGCCGAAGACCTGAAGGAGCTCCTCAAGAAGGCGCAGGACCGGATCGCTGACTTCGAGAAGGCGGTCAACAAGGGCGACGCCCCGGAGGCGGTGAAGAAGGCCATGGTGGATAGCTTCAAGAAGTCCCTGGATGGCCTCGACAGCCGCGAGTACCAAGCGATCATCAGCCACCCCCCCTATGTCCTGTTCGTCGAGAAGGACGATCAGTGGGACACCCAGCTCGTCGCGCAGCAAGTGCTCGGCCCGCTGACGTCTCTCAATGACATCTTCCTGGACCGGTACGCGGAAAAGTGGGGGCTCGATCAGGACCAGACCGAGCCGATCCCGGTCGTGTATTTCCGTAACGCGCAGGCGTACCAGCAATACCTGTTCGCGAGCCAGGGCGTCATGAACCCCGGGATCCTCGCCCACTTCGAGCCAAAGAACGGACGGCTCTGTATCCACGACGACACGGACAAGACCACGGTCATGCACGAGGGCGTGCACCAGCTCTTCTGGTACCACTCCAAGGTGAAGTCGGACTTCAACGACCAGAGCTTCTGGTTCCAGGAAGGCGCCGCGGAGTGGTTCTCCGGCTCACGCCGCTGGCGCGAGGACGGCAAGTGGAAGTACGAGCTTGGCCTGCTGCAGAAGAAGCGCATCGCCGGGATCCGGTTCCTCATCGGACGCGGGGACATCTACGCCTTGGAGGACCTCATCGGGTACACGTACGGCGACCGAAACGGCGGCAAGGTCAATCAGAGCCTCGTTTACGCACAGGGCTGGATGCTCATCTACTTCTTGAACTACTTCGACGTCACAGAAGACGGGATCGTCAAGGTCGATCTGAAGGACAAGCCGGTGGTGGGCCGCTACCGCAAGGTCTGGGAGAGGATGCTCGGATACGTCCTCGCAGGGAAGGACGGCAAGCCCCACACCGGCGAGGTGGCGTTCCTAGACGCCGCCGGCGTCTCGAGTGTGGACGAGCTCGGCGACATGGCCGACATGTTCGACCGGTACCAGCGCTGGTTGTCGGAGAAGATCAAGTTCAACCAGTACAAGGACAAGCGCCTCGTCCCGTGGAACGATTACGTGAATACCCAGGGCCATAAGACCGGACGCAAAGACGACGATCAACTCCCTGAAAAACGCGAACGCAAGCGCCAGAAGGACCGGGAGAAGAAAGACGGATGAGGCTCGAGGGGGACGAGACCCAGGCGCCGTCGCTGACCTGGCGCGTGTGGCTCCTCGCTCCCCTCGTGTTCGTCAGCCTCGTCGGCGTCGTCGTCCCGCTGAACGAGAGCCACAAGGCGCCGCCGCCACCGAAGGAGTACGTGGGCAAGGCGTCCGAGCCGCGGGTCCCCTACGACGATGAACTCGACCGGCTGCTCCTGTCGCGCCCCGAGATCCGGGGCGAAGAACTCCGGGTGATCCAGAACCTCCACCGGCGCTGCCGTGACAGACGAAACGCGGCGGGGAAGATACCCAGGTCGCTCCGCGCCCGAGTCGATCGTTTTCTGGAGAAGTACTTCCATTTACGGGCGCAGGAGAACGGGAAGGCGCTGCCCGCAGACATCGGTGCGGCGCTCGACGCGGCTGACGAACACGAGGGAAACGCGGATCGCCGCCGCGATCACCCCATTCCTCCCGTGGTCCGCAAGCCGAAGCGCTTCCACCTGCTCGCCGAGCGCCCGTACGCGGTGTGCGTCGAGATGGGGGGCGACATCGACGTGGAACAGGTGGCGGCGCAGAAGATGGAACGCCTCCAGGCGCTCGCGCGGGCCGTCGGCAAGGAACTCGGGAGCGACGACCCCGTCTACCCAGACCGCCCTCTCACGATCGTATTCTTGCGTGAAGCGCGGGCCCACCGACGCTACCTGCAGGGGTCGACGGGCCTGGTCGCCCGGTCCCTGGTGTCGCACGCGGAGCCGGAGAAGCGCCGCGTGGTGCTGCACATGGGGGCCAAGGACAGCGCCCTCTTCCACGAAGTGACGCACCTCCTGCTCGCCGCACATCGGCGTGCACCCGGCGCGCACCACGGGTTACCGCTTTGGTTCGAGGAGGGGTTCGCCGAGTGGATGAGCTCGGGACGTCCCATCACAAAGAACGGTGTCGAGCACTGGGAGTTCGGGCTCTTCCTCGCTCCGCGCGCGCTGGATCTCGAGCGGCGGGGCTCGGAAGACCGTCTCCTCTCCCTGAAGGAGCTCCTGGATGCCACGATCGCGACCCGCGACGGGTGGCTCGAGACCGATTCGCACAAGCTCTCGACGGCATACGCCCAGGGATGGGCGCTCGTCCACTTCCTGAAGCACTACGAAGCCGACGCCGACGGTCGGGTCGTCTTCGGCGTGGACGGTCGGCTGGGCACAGGCCGCTACATGGACGGATGGCGACGCTGGCTCACGTTCCAGGTCGGCGGGAAGAACGGACGCCCGTATAGCGGCCGCGCGGCTTTCCAGGAGGCGCTGCGGCTCGACGACGAGGGTCTCGAGCGGGCCGCCAACGCGTACCGCAAATGGTCGCTCTGGCTCGGACGGAAGGCGAAGCTCCAGCACGTAGCAAACGGTCGCGTCATCAGGGGGAACCGGCGCGGCCGGTCCGACGACGACCTGCTCCCCCGCTGATCGTTGTTAGGATCGGCGGCCCCTGTTTTCGAGGATCGCCATGAGTTCATTCGACTGCCCGCACTGCGGCGCCGGATACGGCACCGACCAGGTCGCGCCCGGCACGACGTTCACCTGCGGTGCGTGCAACGAAACCGTGACGGCGCCCGCAACGACGACAGCGCCACCGCCAGCCGCCAGCGCACCCATGAGCTCGGCCCCACAACGTCGGGCTCCGGCCCGCAAGGCGGCGCCCCGCGCGAAGTCGGGCGGTCCCAACAAGGGCATCATCATCGGCGGCGCCGTGGTCGCCGTCGCGGCCGTCATCGGCCTCGCCATGGCCTTAACCGGCAACGGTGACCAGGACGGCGGAGGCGAGCCCGAACCCAAGACCGATCCGCTCGCCCCGGCTCACGAGTTCACTTCCGAGGTCGAGGCGCGCCACGACCTGAACGCCCCACAGGGCGCGTGGGACGCCATGCTCGAACTCGAAAATCGCGCAAGCGAGTGGCGCCAGGCAGGGAAACCCACGGTGGCCGTCCGCTCCCTCACCAGCAAGGCCGCGGAGCTCAGAGCGAACGTGCTCAATCTGGATGCCGACTTCGCGCCGGCCCGTGAGCGTCGGGGAGAACGCAAGTACACAGACGACCTGCTCCCGTTCACCGAGGCGGAGTACCTCCAGAGCGTGGACCGGATCCTCGCGCAGCAAGCCCACGACAAGATCAAGCGCCTCACGAAGACGGGGCAGGGCTGGGGCAAGAAGCCGCTCTTCGAGGGCGTGGACGCGCTACTCACACGGTTGGTGCCGCTCCGCGCCGCGCGGGAAGCTCTTGAAAACTCGCCCTTCGGCAAGGCGGCGAAGGCGCTGGAGAAACCGACCATCGCCGAACTGGAGAAGCGGCTCGCGAAAGGGGATGACGGCGCCAGTTGGCCGGGCGCGGACGTGCGCATCAAGAAGCCGTTCGTGTTCTTCATCCAGAAGGACGCAGGGTGGGACCCGCAGGACGTCGCCAACGATCGCGGCGCCGAGCTCCTCGCGTTGCAGGACATCATCATGGCGGAGTTCGCCGACGATCTCGGCCTGACACCCGTCGACGAGCCTGTCCCGGTGCTCATGTTCCACAGCCGAAAGATGTACGAGAAGTACCGCGGACCTGGCATGGCGGAGGCGCACTTCGAGCCGGGGACGGGGCGCATGGCCGTTCACGACAACTGCCGTCGCGACACGATCATGCACGAGGGCACCCACCAGCTCTTCTGGTTCTGGACATCCAAGAATGCCGAATCGCGCATGAATCCGCTGACGCGGAGCTACTGGTTCCAGGAGGGGATCGCCGAGTGGTACTCGGGAGCGCAACGTGCGCGCAGCGCGGACAACTCGGGCTGGGAGTACGAGATCGGTCACCTTCACCTCAGCCGCATGGCCAATCTCGGATCCCTCATGAGCAAGGGCCAGTCGAAGAACCTCTTCAACCTGAAGGAGCTCCTCCAGCTCCGAAAATTCCACGAGCCCAAGCTCAAGAAGACCCCCATGCGCGTCGCCGCGGTGTACGCCCAGGGCTGGTTCGTCATCTATTTCATGAACCACTATCTCGTTGACGAGAAGGGCAACCCCATCGTCGGGGAAAACGGCAAGTACGCGGACAAGTGGCGCCAGTACGTGAAGGCTGAACTCAAGGGCAGGACCGGCCTCAAGGTCTTCCGCGAGATCATGGGCACAGACGACGCAGCGCTCCGGGAGATGGAAGACGAGTACTGGCGGTACGCCAAGTGGATCAACAAGAAGATCCTCCTCGGCGGCATCAAGGGACGCCGTCTCATTCCCTACACCGATCAGATCAAGCGCGGCGAGGTCGTCGGCAGACCACGGGACGACATCATGCCCGAGGTCGATCCCGACGAGCGCCCGCCGATGGACCGGGACACCATCGGCAAGTAGCCCTTAGTGGCGGAAGTGGCGTCGATGGGTGAGGAGCATCGCCAGTCCGACGTCGTCGCAGGCCTTGACGATCTGGTCGTCCCGAATCGAGCCGCCCGGCTGGACGACCGCCGTGATCCCCGCCTCCCCCGCGACGAGGATACCGTCGGGGAACGGGAAGAACGCGTCCGACGCCATGACCGCACCCTTGGCCAGTTCCGCCGCCTTCTTCGATGCCAACTCCACCGAATCAACCCGTGACATCTGTCCGGCTCCGCACCCCACGAGCTTGCGCCCGTTGACGAACGCGATGGCGTTGGAGGTCACGTTGCGGACCACGTCCCAGGCGAAACGCAAGTCGGCTATTTCACGGTCGTCGGGCTCACGCTGCGTCACGCATTCAAACGCTATCTCGGGGTCGGGTTCGTCGCGCTCCTGGACGAGCATGCCACCGCCGATGGACCGCAATTCGAGGACGCCGGATGCCGGG